>NZ_JAERIS010000053.1 GCF_017979425.1 Helicobacter salomonis
GGTAGAAGAGCGTTCTGTGCAGCGTTGAAGGCATACCGGTAAGGAGTGTTGGAGCGCACAGAAGTGAGCATGCAGGAATGAGTAGCGATAAGATGCGTAAGAATCGCATCCGCCGTAAATCTAAGGTTTCCTACGCGATGTTCGTCATCGTAGGGTTAGTCGGGTCCTAAGCCAAGTCCGAAAGGGGTAGGCGATGGAAAATAGGTTAATATTCCTATACCAATTAGGGTGTGCGATGGGAGGACGCATAAAGTTAGGTGAGCCAACGGATGGAAGTGTTGGTCTAAGAGCGTAGATTGGGAGAGAGGCAAATCCGCTCCTGTATTCGAAACTTGAACAGGCTCTTTGAGGTCTTTTAGACCAAGAAGAGAATCACTGATACTATCGTGCCAAGAAAAGTCTCTAAGTTTAGCCCTAATTGTCCGTACCGCAAACCGACACAGGTAGATGAGATGAGTATTCTAAGGCGCGTGGAAGAACTCTCTTTAAGGAACTCTGCAAACTAGCACCGTAAGTTCGCGATAAGGTGTGCCTACGCAAGTAGGTCTCAGCAAAGAGTCCCTCCCGACTGTTTACCAAAAACACAGCACTTTGCCAACTCGTAAGAGGAAGTATAAGGTGTGACGCCTGCCCGGTGCTCGAAGGTTAAGAGGATGGGTTAGCCGCAAGGCGAAGCTTTGAATTGAAGCCCGAGTAAACGGCGGCCGTAACTATAACGGTCCTAAGGTAGCGAAATTCCTTGTCGGTTAAATACCGACCTGCATGAATGGCGTAACGAGATGGGAGCTGTCTCAAAGAGAGATCCAGTGAAATTGTAGTGGAGGTGAAAATTCCTCCTACCCGCAGCAAGACGGAAAGACCCCGTGGACCTTTACTACAGCTTAGCACTGCTAATGGGAATGCCATGCGCAGGATAGGTGGGAGGCT
>NZ_JAERIS010000010.1 GCF_017979425.1 Helicobacter salomonis
TTAACCATCAGCGCGCGGGCTTGTTGCATTTCTTGGACCAAATCAACGCTGACAGCCCATAGGGGACTGATGAGTAGCAGTATGCCAATGAGGAAAATCATCTCAAACTCCTTTATTTAATACAAGCTAAAGATTTTATTCTTGATCAGGGTCTGGTAAAAACTCATTGAAATGCTTCCAGCCCTGGACTTCCAACATGCCATTGCCTTCATCGATTAAATTGGTGGTGTTATCCGCAATAGCACTCTTCCCGGGGTCTTTGCCTGTGAAATAAGAGTAGCTATAGTAGCCATTCTCTTCATGAATGCCACAATCTTTTTTTATTACATTGAGTTTTTCAGCCATGTTGCGTGCTTTGCTAACTGCATTAAAACAAGCCTCAGCAACCCTAGTGTTGTCATTCTCATTACAAAAATATCTACCACAATCATAAACGGGTAATCGGCTCAATGATCCCACTAAAATGACATGCACTGCGTTCCCTTGTTGGAACTTTGCGAGGATTTTAGAAACTAGGTTGATGGGGGTGTTATTATCCTTTGCAAGGTCATCAGCAAAATCGGGCGAAGCCTGCACAATCACATAAAAATCTCTCTTGGCATTTTTAGGCACTAGATCGATTCTATGGGCTTTTTGGAAAAAGGTTTTTAGGGGTTTGGCATAGGTTTTCACATAATTATAACCCGATGCCTCCTCTTTAAAATCATTCAAAAGCGCTTGATCGCTTTTATGCAACCCACGCACACGCCCGGGTTTAAACCACAGCTTGGTTTGCGGGCTATGCAACCACACGCTTTTATCATGGCTTTGTTTGTCTTGAAATAATGCGATTTGAAAAGGGGCATGGGTCAAAGTGGTCTGTTTTAAAATCTTATAAGCATCTAGACCCTGCGCTTTTGTGGGGGGTTTAGGAGTGTCTAAACTCTTTAAAAAATCGCGCGCGCTGATAAGTCCTATTTTGGGGTTATAAATAAGAGGGGTGGGGTTGTTGTTGTGTAAATATGCCCCCGTTTTATTGGGGTTTCTTGCAAGTGCGTGGCGGCTGTTGTCTATAACGCCAAAGAGAAAGGTCTGCCAATCTCTGCTTGTATCGCCCACTTCTTCAGCACCTTTAGGCACTTCTTCTAGGGGGCCATGTGGTATCTTACAAGCACCTTTAGTAGAGGTGGCATGGAATCTTTCTTTGAAGTATTGGTAAGTTGCAGATAACTCCCCCACATTGTTTATAAGGAAAACATGCACGCGGTAGTGCTTGATAATGGTGGGGAATTTTTTAAGGATTTCTTGCGTGCGTTGGTAGAGATTTTTGTGGTTATGCCCAAAACTCAAAATGAAATAGAGATCGGGGGCTTGGGGGTTATTAGAGGGGAAGTGATCCAAACAGGATTTAGGCAACACCTCAAAAAAAGAGCCAAAGAGAAGAGGGGCGTTTTTAGCGCGCAATTCTTGGGCACGCGTATTGATTTCATTAAAGAGAGTGGCATGATCTCCAAAGGCTTGTTGCACTTCTATAGCTTGGGTGGTATTTGCGTCCATCAGCCACACACTCGGACCATCAAAGATAACACTCTTCCAAGGCGTGCCCTCCAAAGGTTTTAAAGAAAGTAAGGTTTCTTTAAAAACAGGTGTGTCTGCCTGAGGATTTTTTGCCCCACTGATGAGGAGTTGGTACATCTTTAGGGGCATGGCTTGGTTGTGGGCGGCTATTTCATCGTATGTTTGGCTAACATGCGCGCCATAACCATAGTCACTAGGAAGGGGTTTATTGGCCAGCTCAAGGTCTCTTTTATCCACCCACCACGCCGCCCATTTGCCCTTGTAATCCACAACGAGCACCTTAAAATTATCAGTATCCACAGACTTAACCACCTTGCCTAGAATGTGGTTTTGTTCTAGGATGGCTTGCCCATCGATCTTTATTGTCTCCTCAGCCACAAGGCATACCAAGCACAAGCCCCATAAGATGAAAAGACACTTTAGCGTGTGTAAAAACTTAGATAATCTCTTATCAAGTCTGCACATGTTCTAATCCTTTATATTCTTATGCGCACAAGCGCGGGCATTATAAAGAATTTAGATCAATTTTGGAGAATCCCCGGGCTCTTTTTGCCATCTTGCCCGTGGGGATCATTTCTGTTTTGGCGACAAATGATCCGAGTCTTAAAATCTACTATTTTGTCTGATTTTCTTGCCATATTTGGGTAAATTTTTGGAAAGTCATGGGGTCCCTGTGTTTGGAAGCCTCTTGGCTTTGGTCATAAAAAAGAGGGGATTCTAGGAGTTCAGAAACCCCAGTTTGGGTGTTTGTGCGCAGCGTTTGCCCGCTTAGTCTGTCTAAGTAAAATTGACCCTTTTGTAATTTAATGGTGATGGTGAGTTTTTGCAGGGTGTTAGAATATTCACGGCTAAACTCCAGAGTGAGCAAATCCCCTTGATGGGCAAATCCGCCTTGCTGGTAACCCTCTAAACACAGACTGCGCCCGATAATTTGTTGCTGGTGCAAAATACTCAAGCACACCAGATCGCCAAGTTTTGAATGGGGCTTGGGGGTGCTGCGCACAAGGGTATAGGGCGTGTCTTGCATGATAAGATAATCTATGGAGTTTTGCAGGGATTCCCCTTTAAAGGCAAAGATATAGGGCTGTGTTTTAAAATACTCCAAGAGCTGGTTTGTAATAGCCTCTAGGGGGTATTTGTGGGGGTCGTGTGGGTCGTCCCTTAATTGATCGTAAAAATCATGGTAGGTGGTGTGCCCCCAATCTTCAAATTCTCTGAATCGGTATAGATAAAATCCCTCTTTGCTAGTGATTCTAAAGTCGAACACAACGGGTTTATGTTGGGCTTGAGAAGTGGGCGTGGGCGGGATAAAGCGCGTCATGGCTAGTCTTATCAATCTAATGTCTTGTTTGGGAGTTTGCTCAAAGACAGGTTCTGTGAAATTTTTCAAGCAAAAACCTTTTTCAAGCGCGCCGCTCTGCTTGATGACGCCCAAACACATGCCCTTAGCTTGCACCTGATCCTCTTTGTAAAACTCGCCATAGGCACTCAAAAGGAGGGTGGTGCTCTTATGGCAATGGGGTTGATCTTTTGGGCACGAGGTGCCGTATGTTAGATAATCATCTAGGCTATAAGACAGATCGCTTGCAGAGGGGTATAAAAAGAAACGCTGATACTGCTTTGTTTGCATAAAATCTGTCAGCCATTGCTTGATCGCCACTAAGGCTTGTTCTTGCGTTATAACAAATTGCATTGTGGTAAATGGGCTACTGGCCCCGTGCAAAACAACCAGTCCAATCAAAAGTCCTAATACCTTTTTCATCTGCGCTCACACAGCCCACGGAAACGGCACTCGGTTTCAAGTTTGGAGAGTTTGGGGATGCTTAATTGATCCCATGGAAGCAAATTTTTAGCACTAGGATCGTCTCTGGGTTGCCGATAAAAAATATCTGTGCCTAAAAGTTCTTTAAAAGCACTCTTAGTCTCCACTTGGAAAACTTGTTGGCTATACTGGTATAAATACAAAGCCCCATCGATCTCTTTTAGCGTGATGAAACCTTTGTAAGCCTTGATAAAAGGTTTAGAGGTGGGTTTATTTTGCCAATAACTCTCTAGGGTCAAAAAACGCCCCTTGTGGGTGAATTTAGTTTGCGCCCCTGCGCTATGGCATATACCCCAATATTCAAGACCTTGAGGACGGATATAATCACAACCTGCTAGAGGGGTGTGATCCAAGTAAAAATAGGGGGCGATTTGGTATAAACGATAAGATCGCTTGCCCATCGTAACATCTACGGGGAGTTGTTGGGGAGGATTTTTGAGACCACAGAGGCGATCTTTGACCTGCATTTTTAATTGATTCAAAATGTTATTGTTGAGCTCACCCATAGCGATTTTATGCGTGCCCTCTGGGTCATCTTGGGATAGGCAATAGCGATCGATTCGTGCATAAGCACTCTGTGCACCGTAATAATCTAGGTAAAAGGTGCGATCGATGATTTTAAACGCTAAAATGGGTAATGTGGGCTGCCCATAATAAACAAGACCCCCCCCAAGCACTAAAACCAAGTAAGGTTCTTGATTATGCTCCACAACTTGGGCAAATAAAGTCCCATTAAAACCCTCCAAACAAAAACCCTTGTAAAGTTTGCCTTGATACAACACACCCGAGCACATCCATGCATTGTTAGTGGCTTCATTATTGGCATAAAATTTAGCTTTAGCATAAAGAAAGGTGTATTTTTCGCCCTTAAACTCAATGGGGACTTTGTTCTCCACACTCCATTCTGCTTGGGGGCTGATCACATAGTAATTATTGGCATCTTGGCTCATCTCTTTGGGCACAAAATCACGCACCCACTGCTTGACCTGCTCCATCGCTTTGCGATCGTCCATAGCTTGTAACGATACTGGAGAGCAAACTAAAAAACACAGCAATATTCTTAAAAATATCTTCATATAGATTTTCTCCGCGAGTGATTTAAGTCTGGGCGCGTAATCTGTAGGCACTAACATGGTTGTTTGCCAGTTCAGATTGATACCTGCAGTTCATAGCAGAATCATGTAATGGGATTCTAATGAAGTGGATCATTGAAACCCTCTCCCTAAATTCTTTTGCAACGCCAAGCATAACACATTATTAGATTTAAAGACTTGGATTTGTTGGTGTGGGTTGTCATACAAACAGGGGGTGCGATCTAGAGTAATCAAGCGTTCTTCTTTGAGCTTTTTTTGCATGCGCTGGATTAGGGTTTTGCTAGGGTTTTGGAAACTTTTTAAGCAGAGGTTTAAGAATTGCGAATCCAAGTAAGAGGGATACAAACAGACTTCAGGGGTGCTCTCAATTTGGCTAGATGCACTCTTAAGCTGGGCAAGTATCTTTAGGTAAGCTCTTCCCATCTTAGCTAAGTGGATACTTTGGAAGTAGTGATAGTCTAAAAGCTGGTATAAAAGTGTGGCTAGATTGGGATCGCCCAGTGCTTGGGCAAAATCTACAACAAGTGTTGTAGGACTGTCATCACCCAAGCCCATCAATCTATTTAAAATCCCATAGACACTAAGTCCGGTGTCTAAGTCTTGAAATAGATGGATAAGTGCGGGGCTTTTATGGGGGGTGTCATTATATACACCTACTTCTAGGCTATCTGTGTCTTGCCATATCTCATCCATGTTTAAACAATCTGGAGTCCAACACGCGTGTGTGTTGGTGTAGTGGTGGATAAACTCGATGTGTGCAAAGGGGTTAATCCCATGTTGTTGGAGTTGCAAAAGGGGAGTATAGAGAAATACGTTAATTTGTGAAAAGTCTAAAGCTATTTGTTTAGCTGTTTTGCTAAAAGAGTGCACTTTGGGGCTATCTGGCATGGATTCTTTAATAAGCTCTAAGAGGGCAAGTGTGCTAAATAGATGCATCGCTTCTAGCATGGCGCGCTCTTTAGGGGTGTTTGCCCTGAATTGCTTTAAAATGGGGATAGCAACACTTTGGGCTAACTGGAGTATTTGTTGCCTTTGGGGGTTTTCTTTTGTCAAAAAGACATGCGAAGATGGAGGGTGCGCCTGCTCATACAATATCTGCATCTCTCGAATAGGATTTGCGAGCAGGGGGAGAAAGAGTAATCCCATCCAAAGTAAAAAGGGCATAGATTTCCCTAAAATTTCATCTTTTGTAAGGCTTGACAAAGGGCATTATTAGATTTGAAAATTTGGAGTTTATCCTTAGGGTCTAAATACACACAAGGGCTATCATCAATAGAAATCAAACGCACAAGGTGTAGTTGATCTTGAATGTCCTTCGTATTGTAGGTTTGGGTTTGAAAGAGTTGTAGGCAGGTTTGCTGTGATTTTGCGCTTAAATACTTGGGACTTAGGCACATGGTGGGGTGTTCTTTTAGCGTGTCTTTTAAAATTTTGGGGTTGTCATTTCTTAAGAGATCGTAAAAAGGGGCGTTACGATTTAAGGGGATCACCCGTGCTGTGTAGAGATCAGAGAGATGTTCTGGGTCTATGCGCTGGGCGTTTTTATCCATGAAATCCCAAAATATGCACCTAAATCCACATGTGTCAGATACCCGCTCCCAAGCTATCCCTCCATCAAAGATGGTGTTCAGAACTATCGAAACCCAATAACTATAGTCTGCATGGTGGGCGAAGATTTGCATGGGGATATGCGCTTCATGCATATCTTGGGCTAAACGTTTTCTAAAAGGCTTATGGGGGACAATGTTTTTTCTCCGTTCTTCATATACCCTTGCTCGATTAAAATCACGGATATTGTTTATACGGCGCAAATCCGTATTTTTAGAAAAGATACGATGGAGTTGTTTAAGATAGACAATCACATCTAGCCCTGCTTTGTGGGCGTTGAAAAGCGGGGCATAGAGCCATGCGTTGATGTGTAAAAATTCGCGGGCAATAAATGTCTCCTTTTTTTCAAGCAAATCTACTACTATGAGGTCTAGGGCGTTAAACATGGCCATATCCTTCACATGGGCTAAAAAAAGCTCTTCTCTTGTGTTTTTGGGCTTAAACTCTTGAAATAAGGGAACTTGTTGGGCTACGGCTTTAGCTAGGGGAATAGAGGCATCGGTGTAATGCCGCATAGCCCAAGTCAAAGCGGGTAGGTATGCTGTATCTGGGTCATTTGGGTTATTGGGATCGTTTATCTCATCGTCTATCTTGGCGGAGGATTTTTGCATGTAATCATAGAGTGTCTTAAACGCCTTGAAAAATTGGAATTCTTGGAGCGTGCTTATTGGGATAAAGATAGTTACTACCTCTTCTTTAGCTTGCAGATTTAAGACCAAGAGAGCTAAGAGAAGTAGGCGGATCATTTAAGCCCCTTTTCTAAATGTTCTTGCAACGCCAAACAGATCGCGTTGTCAGACTTAAAGCTTTGGAGCTTGTCCTTAGAGTTAAGATACACACAGGGGGCGTTGTCAATGGAGAGCAGGCGCAGGGAGTTTAGGTATTGTTGCAAGGGTTTGGGGTCATAGGTGCGTTTTTGAAAAATTTGCAAGCATACTGCCTTAGCCTCTTGGTTTAAATACTGGGGTTGCAAGCAGGGGGTGGGGTTTTTGGGAAGAGTTAATTGCATCGCAGCTATCATGTCCTTCATCGCTTCTACAAAATTATGGAAATTTGGATCGCCTGCAGAAATCAAACCACTGCCACCAAACATCAAACCATTGCCACAAGGGTTTTTCATTGCGCGCACATTGGTAACAATTTCCCAATAATGACCCATGTTGCTGGTGTATTGATCGGCACTATTCCCCAAGAAAGTTTTGATGCGCGCCTGGTAATAAGTTACCCATAATTCCAAATCTTGCACCTTGACACCCATAACACTGATGATCTGATCTTGTAAAAAATTTTGACTGGTAGGCTCCACATCAAAAATATTGGTGTTGTAACCGCTCAAATCATTGCGCACATTAATGTATTTAAAATCCTCAAAAAAGTGGCGCATAGTCGGGGTCTTCGCGCCTTTAGTCATATTTAAAATATCTTCTTGGGTCTGCATGTTAGACCAATAATTATAAAGGAAAAGCGGATCAAACTTGGCGTGCAGTACCTGTAAATAATCTGTAATGTCCAAACCCTGATGATAAGCCTCCAGCAAGGGGGCATAGATCAACTCTATGTTCTTTAAAAATTTTGACGCGTTCTGTTGGGCATTAAAGGGCTTAACACGCTCTGGATGCTCTGGAGAATCATTACAATCATCAATACCGGGAGTAGAATCGCGCAAAAGAGCAGCGAGGTTAAACATTTCAAGGGCTTTGAGTGCTTGGATGGCTTGGGCTTGCTTGAGGTTTCTGGGTTGAAAGGCTTGTAAAAGCGGGATATGATTGACAAAGGCTTTTAGGTGCTTTACAAGGGTTGGTGCCTCTTTTTGCATGGCATTTGAATAGAGCATGTCACTATCTACGCGGTAGCAACGCTCTTTGAAGGCTTGGTAGTAGATTTTGACCATCAATGCACGGGCTTGTCGCATTTCTTGGATTAAATCAACGCTGACAGCCCATAGGGGACTGATGTATAAAAGGATACAGATGAAGCGGATCATTGAAACTTCTTTATTTGATCGGGATCGGGCAACAGCTCATTAAAATGCCTCCACGCTTGTGCCTCAAGCATGCCTGCACTGTCTGTTAAATTAACGGTGTTGTCATTAATGATATTCTGTCCGGGTTCTGTGGGATCGCCATCATAAGTGCATCCTTTAAAAGCCTCGAGCTTTGCCGCAAGACTATGCGCCCTGCTGACTTTATTAAAACAAGTGCTGGCGACCCAATTTAGCTCCTCATCATCACAAACCGTATCGCCACAATCATTAGTGGGGAGTTGGGCGAGTGAGCCCACTAAAATGATATGCACCGCATCCCCTTGTTTGACCTTTGTTAGGATCTGAGAATCTAGATCGGTGGTGGTGTCCTCACTGGCTGTAAGCCCATAATCCGTGTCCGAAAACGACATGATCACATAAAAGTCTCTCTTGGCATTTTTAGGCACTAAATCGATTCTATGGGCTTTGTTAAAAAAGGTTTTTAAAGGTTTGGCATAAGCTTTCACAAAATTATAAGCGGATGCCTCCTCTTTAAAATCGCCTACAAGGACTTTGTCGTTTTCATGCAACTTACGCACCCGTCCGGGCTTAAACCACAGCTTGGCTTGGGGGCTATAGAGCCACACGCTTTGCTCACGGCTTTGTTTGTCTTGCAAGAGCACGATTTGAAAGGGGGCATAGCGCAAGCTAGCCTTTTTGACAATCTTGTAGGCACTCAAATCCTGCGCTTTTTTGGGGGGTCTAGCCCCTATGGGGGTGTCTAAACTCTTTAAAAAATCGCGCGCGCTGATGAGCCCTGTTTTAGGGTTGTAAATATAGGGGGTGGGGTTGTTGTTGTCTATATATCCTGCTTTCTCATTGTGTTTTTCCGCAATGCCAAAGAGAAATGTCTCCCAACCCCTGCCTGTATCAGCCACTTTTTTAGAACCTTTGGGTTCTTCGGCAAGCTGGCCATCGGGGACACCACAAGCACCTTTAATGGAAGTGGCGTGGAATTGCGTTTTAAGCTGTTGGTAAGATTGAAAAAGGGCTTTACAGGGGGGATTGGTTTTATATTTGCCAACAATACCGCAGTCTTTAAGGGGATCATCACTTGTGTCTGGTATATCACAATAGCTAATGTCCCGCTCTAGGGCAAAAACATGCACGCGGTAGCGTTGTAAGATGGTGGGGAATTTGTCAAGGATTTCTTTGGTGCGTTGGTAGAGATTGGTGTAATGCAGATCAGAATTATCAAAATTTAAAACAAGATAGAGATCGGGGGCTTTGGGGTTAGTAGAGGGGAAGGTGTCCAAGCAGGATTTAGGCAACACCTCAAAAAAAGAGCCAAAGAGAAGGGGGGTGTTTTTAGCGTCTAATTGTTGGACGCGCGTGTTGATTTGATTAAAAAGAGCAGCATTATCTCCAAAAGCTTGCGTAACTTCTATGGCTTGAGTGGTGTTTTCGTCTATGAGCCACACACTGGGACCATCAAAAGTAGCGCTCTGCCAACGCGTGCCTTGCAAGGGCTTTAAAGAAAGTAGGGTTTCATTAAAGTCAATAAAGTTAGTAAAAGAAGTGCCTGTCGTATTAGTCAGGAGGTTATACATTTTTAAGGACATGGCCTGGTTATGCGCGGCTATGTCATTATCTAGGTCAGCACCATAGTAATTATCTGGTCTTTTATTAGTCAGCCTGAGCGTCTGTTTATCGATCCACCACGCCACCCATTTGCCCTTGTAATCCACAATCAGTGCTTTATAACCCGGACTATAAGAGTAACCATCGTGATATAGATTTGTCTCCACAGACTTAACCACCTTGCCTAGAATGTGGTTTTGTTCTAGGATAGCTTGCCCATCGATCCCTTGTATCTTCTTAGCCACAAGGCATGCCACACACAGGCCCCATAAGATTAAGAGGCACTTGAGTGTGTGTAAAAACTTGGGATTGGGGCAATACCCTCCACTCTTAGAGGGAGGTTGCTTTGCATGTAATCTCTTATCATGGTGTCTGCACATCTTCTAACCCTTTATTGTTCTTATGCGCATAAGCGAAGACATTATAAAGATTTTAGATCAACTTTGAAGAATTCCTTAATTCTCTTTGCATCTGGGCTCTCAAGACGGACTTTTTATGGGCACTAAGAGACTAACCCTAGAAACCCCAAATTTAGAAGGTTTGGGTGGAGTAGAGGTTAAAGGGCCAACAAACTTAAGAGGGCAAATCACCTCCTATTATATGCAATAACCGCGCTCTTTGCATTGGGTAAACAAGTAAATAAAGATAGATGTGTTGACATCACTTAAAACTTCGGCGCGCTTAGAGTTTTTAAGCATGTTCTTGACTTTTGGTCTCTCTAAGCAAAACGCTTTAGTATACCTAAATGTGGGACAAGTAGCGAGTTTGTACAAAAAGTCTGCACGGGTATAAGCGGTGTATTGGTGTAATTTACAGTTGCCTCAAAGTGGCCTTGAGATAATTCTTAGACTTCTTAGTGGGAGCATCCTGTTCCTTTCTTTGGTTCTTAGGTAGAACACTTGCTGCAGGTGCAGCGTATTAGTGCCTTAATAGACAAAGGGATGATCTGTTTTCTTAAGAACGTTGAACTCTTTTTCAAAAGCAAAATGGTTTGATTTGATACTCTTTTGATAATTTTCCATCCATTTGACTAATCCCCAGTTATAAGCAAGCCTAGCCCAGCTAAAACAGGGCACAGCCGCCGTTTGTTTGATAAAAGCTTTTCTAAAATAGGTCTGGGCTTTGTGGTTAGGTTTGATTAATTTGTGGATTGTAATACTACCAGCTATTTTAGCAAATTTTAAAGCTTGTACGAGCAGGACAGCCCCGTAAAAATTGATAGTTTCATAGGAGTATGTGTTCATTGCGCTGTGTCTAGCTCGGTATCTTGTACATCATCTCACAATTATACTGTTTCTTGTAATAATTCCACACTCGCTTGCTCTGCATGGGCTCTATCAAAGATTACAGAAGGAATTTTAGGGCGGCCAGAAACTACAATTACTGCCATAGGTTTTAAAATAGCATTGATATGGGGAAGTGTCTGTTGTGCCTTTGCACGAATCGCTCGAAAAAAAGCCTCTTGCCCGCGTTGTTCGATCGTCACATCGATCATAGTCTGGAACGCCTGCATTTCTTTTTCATCCATACGAAACAAAAGAGCCAAGTACTGAATGTACCAAAAAAGAGGCGGTAAATTTTTACGCTGTCATCCTCGATAAATTTATCCATCAAACTCTTGCCTATTTTAGTCCCCGCTAGACCTCCAGCAATTCCACCTACGACATACTGCGCGAAAGATAAATTTGGTACGCTTTGAGCTAGGGTTTCCACAAAAGAATCGGGACCATCCTTATAAGCGGTGGTGTAAACTTCCTTGAGATCATGGGTAGCTTCCTTAGACGCCTGGTTTAAATAAAAGGTCAAAGAGCCCTAGAGAAGTCTTGCGCATAGTTTGGTTACATTTGGGGCAGGTGGTGCTGGCTGCCACTAAAATCCGCTGGGCTCAAAGAGTCGCTTTTAAAGGCCACGATTTTAGAATACCCACAGGAGCACACAAGTTTATAAGATTTAGGTGCAAGGGTAATGGTCTCTGACTAAGATTAGTGCCCAGTGCGCTAAATCTGCGATGATTTTTCAACTTTCTCCCCACCGATTTGTTAGTTACAATCAAGTTCAGATTATAGAGTAGGTGATAATACAAATTACCTTTAAGATAAAATCACCCCCACACCTCCGTCAAAGCCAATCTGGCTTAACTCAAATGCCACACACCGGATGAATTTTACTTGCAGGGCGATGGGTAAAACTAAGTACCTTAAAATTTGAAAGATTATCGCCTAGGGCTGTATGGCCGTGCGCAGTTTCAGGATAACTAAAGGTAACCTGCACCCATTCTCGAGCGTGCACCAAGGGTTCCATGTTTTCCTTGCTATATGCCTTGACAGCCACCTCAAAATGCGCCTGTTTCACTCCATTGGCTAAAGCGACGATCCTAGGCTGGGTGAAGAGATATGCCTTGGCGATCGCATGGGGTGCAAACACCTGAGCGTTACGCTTGAATTGTTCGAGGACCGCAGACTCTAATTTGGGGTCGAGCACGCTTTGTAAGAATTCGTAACGAGCCTGCTTTTGGGTTGCGTCGTGGCCAAAGAGTGCTTGGGCAAATTTGTTAAGAAAAAAATTATCAAACCGCGTGCTTTCTTCAGAAATGGTTGATATAGAAGTAGCTGCCCACAGAGGAGCGCTAAAGCTGAGGAATCCGCAAAGAGCGGTGGCAACAAAAGGCTTCATGAGGAACCTCCTGGTTTGGTTGTATTTGCAGAGGGGTCTAGCGCGATTGGGTTAACCTAGTCTTAATAGGAGAAAAGACTCTAAGCATTCTAGCAAGAAGGGTAAAGAGCTGAACCCAGCCACGCCTCAGCTTGGATGCAAAGCGCATTTACATCTCCGCTGGCAAAAAAACGCACTTGGGGGGGAGCAGTGAGGGGTGTGAGGCGGTGGCTCTCTTGTAGGTGGTGCACGATTGCATCTCCAGAATGCACTAAGATACAGGAGCATTTAAAACGCTCTTGAAAATACCTCTGCAAACTAGGGGCGATAAAGGGAAAATGCGTGCAGCCCAAGATAATCGCTGCAGGCGCATGTTCGATGGCTTGAAAATAATGTTGCATGCACGCTTGCAATAAATCCCCCTCTAGCACTCCCTCTTCAATTAAGGGCACAAAAAGCCCTGTAGCTAAACTCTGCACATTAATATAACCGTGCGCGTGGAGTTGCTGGGCATATTGGCCTGAAGCAATAGTGGCGCGTGTGCCTAGCACCAAAATAGGCGTGTGCTTGTCTTTGAATTGTTGCGTGATGGCTAGAATGCCCGATTCAATCACGCCCACAATGGGGATAGAAGAATGCGCGCGCATCACCTCTAGGGCTAGGGAACTTACCGTGTTACATGCCACTAACAGCATTTCAATTTTATAAGGTTTAAAAAATTCTAAAGCCTCTAGGGCAAAGTGCTCGATCGTAGCCTTGTCTTTAGGTCCATAGGGCACGCGCGCAGTGTCACCATAGTAGATAATATCTGCAAACAAGCGTGCCTCTAAGACGCTTTTAAGCACGCTCAAACCCCCCACCCCGCTATCAAAAACCCCTACGCGCACTAAGAACCTTGATTCATCAAGTCCAAAAATTCGGCATTGTCCTTCGTAGTTTGCATTTTAGAGTAGATAAAGTTCAGAGCTTCCACATCGTCCATTTGCTGCATCACATTGCGTAGAACCCAAACTTTGGTGAGCTTATCCTTGCCCAGCAAGATATTGTCTTTACGCGTGCCCGATTTGAGCACATCAAAGGCGGGGTAAATGCGCCGATCGGAAATACTTCTAGCTAATACAATCTCGCTATTGCCCGTGCCTTTAAATTCCTCAAAGATCACCTCATCCATGCGCGATCCGGTTTCAATGAGAGCAGTAGCGATAATGCTCAAACTCCCCCCCTCCTCGATATTGCGCGCCGCGCCAAAAAAGCGCTTAGGGCGGTGCAAGGCGTGCGCGTCCACGCCCCCACTCAACACCTTACCACTAGAGGGGGTAATCGCGTTGTAAGCACGGGCTAAGCGGGTGATCGAATCTAGTAAAATCACCACATCTTTACCCATTTCTACGCGCCTTTTAGCCCGCTCTAGCACCAATTCGGCAATGCGCACATGGTTATGGGAGGGCAGATCAAAAGTCGAGCTAAAGACTTGGGCACGCACGCTGCGTTGCATGTCCGTAACCTCTTCGGGACGCTCATCTACTAATAAAATAATGAGCTCCATTTCTGGGTGGTTGGCGGTGATCCCATGGGCCAACTCTTTCATCAACTCGGTTTTACCTGTGCGGGGCGGGGCGACAATGAGGGCGCGCTGTCCCTTGCCAATGGGGCTAAAGAGATCGAGCATACGCCCGGTTACTTTAGTGGGTTCGTATTCCAGCTTGATCTGCTCGGTTGGGAAGAGTGGAGTTAAGTTATCAAAGAGAGGGCGATTGCGGATTTCATCTAAAGGGAGATAATTCACCGCCTCAATTTTGAGCAAAGCGTAGTATTTCTCTTGATCTTTGGGGGCGCGCACTTGACCGGTTACAATATCTCCATTGCGCAGGGCAAAGCGTTTAATTTGGGAGTGGCTCACATAAGTGTCATTCTGATTGTCTGAAAAACTCCCATCCATCCCTCTTAAAAAACCATACCCCTCATTGGACATCTCTAAAATACCCGTGAAGAGAATATAGCCCCCCTGGCTAACCTGATTTTTGAGGATTTCAAACATCAAATCTTGGCGTTTGTATTCTTGAGGGTTTTCGACTTTGAGTTCGTTGGCAATTGCTAAGAGTTTCTCAGTGGGTTTTGCGCGCAATTCCTCGATGCGATACCCACTCACAGGGGTATGGGTTCTTTGTTTATGTTGCTCGTGAGCCATTAAAATCCTTAGGGGCGGATGGGGTCAAGCCAAACCTACGCTGATATTTTTAAAATTTAGGGAAGCGATCAAAGAACCCACTCTAACATAGCTAAAATTACAAATGGCTTATATTGGCAGGGGTTGGAGCCTAGAATAATTTGGCGAGCAGTTGAAAGGCATCTAGGAGGTGATCCTTAAAGCGGTGTATTATGGAACCTAAAACCATAATAAGCCCAATGAGCGCGATCGCAATTTTAAGAGGAAAACCGATGGCCAGCAGGTTAAACTGAGGGTGTGTTTTCATAATCATGCCAAACACCACATCGCTCAACATGATTAGGGCGAGAATAGGAAAAGCCATGCTAAATCCTATGCTGAACAGGTAGGCGAATGCCTTGACACTCGCTTTAGCGACATCAGCTGAGAGCACAAAACTCCCCAAAGGCACTTTTTGCAAACTGTGTTGCACCCAAAGAATGATGAAATGATGCATGGAAGTTTGGAGCATAACCAAAATTGCCAAGAGCAAAACCACTTGCCCCACGATGGCTTTTTGCGCACCCGAAATGGGATCGTAAGCGCTCGCCATTGTCAAACCCATCGAAAAACTAATGGTGTCCGTGGCAAAGGCTAGAGTGCTGAAAACCAAATGCAGAAAGAATGAGGCGCATAGCCCTAGCAAGAGTTCTGAAAGCAGGGCAATGAGAAATTCTTGTGTATTGAGATTGAGAGGAGTGTGCGAGATAGTGGGGTAAAAGACTAAGGCTAGGAAAAACCCTAGAACTCCCCGCACCGACATGGGGACCAAATTATTGTCAAAAAAAGGGAAAAACGCCATCACCCCTGCAAGGCGCACGAAAAGCAGCCAAAACCCCACCACATTCTGATTTTGCATCCACACAAGCCAATCAAGCACAGAAAACGATCCTAGCCCTCATGGCGTAAGAACCCGCCACCAAACTAGGAACTTGCGTGTAGGCAAACCGCATATTCAAGAGCGCAATTTACAAAGCGCTTGGGTGGGATCGCTGTGCGTGAAAAGGTAGTTGCCTACCACAAGCATATTAGCCCCACAGGCACGCAACAAGGGGGCATTATTGGCATTAATCCCTCCATCCACTTCCAAGACACCTTGATAGTGAGGAAAACGCGTTTTGAACGCTTTGAGCTTATCTAGGATAAAGGGCAAAAAACTCTGCCCTCCAAAACCCGGATTAACACTCATGAGTAATACTAAGTCTAAATCTTGCACAATATAATCCAGCCCACATAGAGGTGTGGCCGGGTTTAAACTTACACCTGCTTTGATACCTAGACTTTTGATATAGTGCACACTTCTGTGTAGATGAGGCGTATTTTCTATGTGCAAAGTGATAAAAGTGGGTTGCAAGTCCTTGTAGAGATCCACAAAGAAGAGAGGATTTTCTACCATTAAATGGATATCTAAGGGTGTGTTAAACACCCTGTGTAGGTCTTTGAGCACACAGGGTCCAAAGGTGAGATTGGGCACAAAATGTCCATCCATCACATCGATGTGGAAAAAATCCACTCCCCTAACTCTTTCTAAACTGGTTTGGAGGTTGAGAAAATCAGCACTTAAAAGACTGGCGGCAATGTGCATGTGGAATCCTTAAAGCTGGTGGATTCTGTAGGACTTGAACCTACGACCAATCGGTTATGAGCCGAGTGCTCTAACCAGCTGAGCTAAGAATCCCTTCTTCCGAGCGGGGCGATTATAACCAAAACCGAATTTAAAAGCAAGTAGATTTTCAAAGATGCCAAAGAGCGCGATGAAAGTGATAAAACTACTGCCCCCATAGCTAAATAGGGGTAGGGGCAGGCCTACCACGGGGGCTAAACCCAATGTCATCGCTACATTCACACTGGTGTAGACAAAAATCAGAATCGCAATGCCAGCCGTGATGGCCTGCAGGAAATAATCTCTTGGATCGCTTCTGAAATAGGCTAGAAAATGCAGCACAAAGCCCATGTAAAAGCTCAACAATAAAAACGCGCCCAAAAATCCAAAGCGTTCTACAAAATAGGCAAAAATAAAATCACTGGTAGCGATGGGTAGAAATTTGAGTTTAGCCTGCGTGGATTCTTCTTGGGATTTGCCTAGGAATCCTCCAGAACCAATGGCGATGATGGATTGGCGGACATGGTAATTGGGTTTTTCAGCGATAAAATCGTGAATACGCTTTTTCTGATAATCATGTAAGGAGCTATAGATGAGTGGAGAGGCGATGGCAAAGACTAACCCTAGAGTGATCCAAATCTTGGGGTGCACGCCCACCAAGAAAAGCACTCCAAAACCCATGATCAAAATGACCAACGCCGTGCCCAAATCAGGCTGTTTTAGGATCAAGACACAGGGGAGTACAATGTAAAAACTCAACTTGCCAAAAGTTTTCCAGCCATACCCTTCACTGGGCACGGGATTGGCGCGGATCAGATGAGCTAACAACAATAAAATGGCGATCTTGACGGGTTCGCTAGGTTGGAAAGAGATGGAGGTGTCTGGAATGGTCAACCAACGTTGCGCGCCCAGCTTGCTCGTGCCCATGATATTCACCAGCAATAATAGAACAATACAAATCCAATAAAACACATGAAAACTGCGATCCAAGCGGCGGAAGGGGATGAAAAAAGCTATCCAAAAAACTCCAAAAGCCAAGCTAAAATAAATCCCTTGCTTGAAACTCAAGGCACCATTGGCTTCGTGGATGAGAAAAGCAGATAAGCCCATGAGGGGGAGCAAGAAGAAAAACAAGAGGAAATCAAAATGCGTGAGCATGCGCCGGTCGAACATAATTTGCATGGCATTAGCATAACACAAACTCGCTTGATTGTAATTCAAGGGCACTGGTCTTGGATTGCCTGATTGAGCCATAAAAATTAGGGGTATGATGGAAGTATTTTACTTGGGGTTGTTCTTGCTGTTGGGAGGGATCACTGGAGTGCTGTCGGGATTTTTTGGTATTGGGGGAGGCATGGTGATTGTGCCCATTATGTTACTGCTTGGACATTCTTATGAGAGCGCAGTGGGAATTTCAATTTTACAGATGGCTTGCTCATCTATCGTGGGGAGTTTGGCCAATTTCAAAAAGGGGCTTTTAGATGTACGCACAGGAATTTATGTCGGACTTGGAGGGATGGTTGGAGCGAGTTTTAGCGGACTTATTTTACGCAGTTTTTCGCATAAAATGCTCTTGGGAATATTCATTTTAGTAACATTATATTCCTTCATACGCTTTGCTTTTAAATCCAAAAATCCCCCTTCGTCTTTAGAGGGCCTCCACACTCTAGGACTTAAACAAAAAACCCTCTTGCTGGGTATTGGCGCGCTCACTGGAGTGTTTGCCATTAGTTTAGGCATTGGGGGAGGGGTGCTGATGGTGCCTTTGCTGGCTTATTATCTCAAAATCCCTGCCAAGCAGAGCGTGCCATTGGGACTGTTTTTTGTCATTTTTTCTTCCATAAGCGGGGTGATCTCTTTGGCTAACCATTCACTCTTGGATCTGCAGGATTTGCAATGGGGCTTGATGGTGGGACTTGGGAGCGTGGGAGGAGTGATGGTGGGTGTAAAGCTCATGCCCTCAGTGAGTGCTCTGTGGCACAGACGTGCGCTCTTGGGTGTTTATGCTTGCGCGATCGCAGTCTCCATTTACAAGTGGTTTTGAGCTGCACACAACTGAACAAGATTGTTAAAACTTTTTCTTGTTTACATCGTCCAAAATTTCTTTAGCAATGCTATTGACCTTTTGAGTGATCTCATTAGTGCTATGAGCGATTTGGGCATTTTCTTGCGCCACAACCTCTAGTTGCTCGACGGTTTGGTTGACTCGTCCGATGCCTGTTGCTTGTTCTTGGATATTAAAAACAATTTCATTGATGCTTTGGACCAGCAGGTTGGCATTAGCTTCTATCTCCCCTAGAGATTTGCCAGTTCTCTCCGCCAGCTTTCTAACTTCATCGGCCACTACTGCAAATCCCCTCCCATGTTCGCCCGCGCGCGCAGCCTCTATGGCAGCATTTAGGGCGAGCAAATTAGTTTGGTCAGCAATATCCTTGATAATCCCAATAATGCTCTTAATCTCTTCAGCCTGCTTGGTGATCTCTGTAGTTCTTGCACTCGTGTTTTGTATAGATGTGGTGATCTCCTCAATTTGTTTGGCAGTTTCTTCTAGGGAGGTGTATTGTGAGGTGCTGCTCTTAGAAAGAGTTTGCATCGCTTCTTTTAAAGCCTCACTCTGTATAGACAATTCCTTAGCGAACTGGGAAGATGCGTTGAGCATCTTGCGCATGTCCTGACCCAACATGTTAGTGGTGATTTCTACCGCACCTTTAGCATCAGGAATTTTAGCCGTAAAGTCAAAATTCTTGTATGCCTCAAAAACCGTGTTGATTGCGTTCATATTGCTCCCCACTTTGTCTTGCAAAGTATTGAGCATAGTATTCAACACATCTCTGAGTTCTTTAAGCTGGGGATTAGCAGGGATTTGCGTGATTCTAGCACTTAAATCGCCTGCCTCTACGGCTTTGGCTGTGCTGACAGATTGGGACACCGCCTGCTTGTCTTCATCCAAAGAAACTTGAATTTTTTGAATATTGGTATTGATGGCATTGACCATCTGCCCTAATTCGTCCTCACTCCGAGGCTTCAAAAGTTTTGGAGAGGTGTTTTCATGGTTTAAAAACTTGAAGAAGGAGATCAGGCCCTCCAATACCATGGATAAACGCGCGGAGATAAGCCTATTGGCCAAGAGTGCCACGCACACCCCAGCGATAATGAGCGAAAGACATGCGGTGATGATGATAAGCCGCGTGAGTTCATCCCTGGGTTTGAAGATGGAATGCTTGGGTGTGACGATGAAAGCTGACCAAAACTGATCGAGATCACGCCAAACTTTGAAATTCACGAGTCCGATAAAGGCCTCCTCGTGTCTGATGTTGATATAGGGAAACACTCCATCTTTGTGCTCCCGCATGGCTCGCAGAGCAGCCTCTGTCAAGGGTCCCGGATTAACCTCAATCAATGGCTTCCCAATCATTTTAGCGTCAGGGAAGGCGGCAACCTTACCTGCAGAGGAGATCACAGCAATGATGTCACCCTGATAAACCGAACTCGTCTTATCTAAAATAATATCGTGGCGCATCTTAGCCAAATTGACGACCAAGCTGATGAACCCTATGGCTTGTTCTTGCTCATCTCTAATGGGTACGGTGATCAGAGCAGCCACTGCGTCTACACCTGCAATCTCGATGTGCATGGGGTCGCTGAGTGTCTCTTTATTGTCGTGCAAAGCCTGTTTGACATGGGTGTTGTTAAAGACATTCATGGCTGCTTGGATGGACAAAGGAATAATCCCGCCTATATGGTCTGGATCGGTGTCTTTGAGAGCCAAGTAGAATCCTTGGGGAACAGGATGGTTGGCATGATTAAGTCGGGGGGCAAGTTTTCCATGTTCTTGTGCATCTTTAAAAACAGAGCGTGGAAGATAGAGGAAGCAGTAGTCTGACCAGTTAGCTTCATCAAAAGCCGTGCGGACAAAGGTAGTCAACACATCTTGATATAGAGAATCATTGGCGATAGAGGTTTGAATGGTTTCGCGCAAGGTTTCTAACAGGGCAAAGCTTTGGTTGAAGGAAGGGATGATGCGGTTAGCATGTCTTTTGGCGACATTGTAAAGCGTTTTGTAAGCCTCTGCCTGTAGAGTCTTGGAAGATTTGTAAGCCGTGATCCAAGAGAGCACGATGAAAATGAGGAGAAGAACCCCAATGACTAGGGCAACGAGCTTTGTCCCAATCTTGAGATTTGACAGACGCATGGTTTATCCTTCCTTAGATACCGGATGTCTCATTCCAGCTTGATCAAAACTAGATAGGGGCTTCAAATGGGGCATACAAAAACCTTATATGTTGATTTCTAATACATCCCGCCGAGTCTAAAGCCTGTAGGACCACACCATCCTAGAGATTACATGTCAGCGGGACCTTATGAGCTCTCTTCCAAGAGTTGATGCCCCAACTCCATAAGGGCTTATATCATAGAAAATAAACAAAATGCCAAATATCCTCACATTCAGAAACTAAAGGCTGTAGGGAGTGCACTAAAAGCCAGCCGCTCCTACATAGGCTGTATTCATTAATCTATGCTAACATGGAGGTTATTTCTCGTGGAGATTTTTACGCATTGTGAGAGATTCGAATTTAAATGTGCGCTTGGGGGTGTTCTACATGGCCTTAAGTGCGTTGAGCTTTGGAGTACTCAATGCGCTCATTAAAATGCTAGGTTCTTATTACTCGCCCCTAGAGAATGTCTTTTATCGCTCCTTTTTCATGCTCTTCTTTTTGTGGGGGCTTTACTATATCAAACCCTTTTCTTTTAGAGCGCACAAGCCCGGCGGGCTTACCTTGCTGATCTCTAGGGTTTTCATCGGGCAAGTGGGCATGATTTTGATCTTTTACAATATCGCCAACATGGACTTGGGTAGCGCGATTGCCTTTAGCCAAAGTGGGCCTATCTATGCTATCTTCATCGCGTGGTGGGTGCTTAAAGAGCGCATTACTTGGCAATTAGTGCTCTCAGCACTCTTGGGGATTTTTGGGGTGGGTTTGGTGGCTGACCCGCACACTAGCGGTCTCTCTTGGGGGTTGGTGGTCTCAGGGGTGTTGAGCGGCTTGATGATGTCCTGTGCCTATGTGAGTTTGAATAAACTCAAAGAGTACTACGATGGAGGATTTGTGATCGTGGTCTTTTCGATATCTCTAACACTGATGAGCCTAGCTCTCATGTTCTTTAACATCCCCCCCTTTGCCTCAGGCTACCACCCCCTGCGCTTTGAGGGGGTGTGGTGGCACTGGGATTTGTGGCTTCTAATTGGCACGGGTTTGAGCGGGGCTTTAGGGCAGTGTTTTATAACCAAGGCTTACATGATTGCCCCAGCCGGACTCATCTCACCCGTGGATTACACCCGTTTACTCTGGGCAGTGCTCTTTGGTATGCTCTTGGGCGACCCACCCTTGCACGCCCTGCAGATTTTGGGCATGGGACTCATCGTGCTCTCTGGGATTCTCATCGTATTAGAGAGTAAAACTAAAACAAAGGTAAAAACATGAACACACAAGCTGTAGACTTACTTCTAAAAAGCCATTATTTAGGAATTGTGGGCTTAAGCCCCGATGCGCACAAAGACAGCTACAGGGTTGGGGCTTATTTGCAGGCACAGGGATACCACATTGTGCCTATTTATCCTAAGACAGATACGCCCATTTTAGGTCAGGCTGTCTTTGCTACATTACAAGAGGCACAACACGCCCAGCCATTGGATGGAGTGATTATCTTTAGAAAATCTGAGGCAATTTTGCCCCTAGCCCAAGAGTTTTTAAACCTCACGCCCCTCCCCCAATTCTTTTGGATGCAATTGGGCATTACAAACGCCCAAGCCCAAGAATTATTACAAGCACATGGTGTGGTGGTGGTACAAAATCATTGTGCCCTCATCGAGCATCGCAAAACACAAGGCTAGACAATTCTCCCCTCCAGCGCGTCCAGCCCTCTTTATAGCCGCCTCTTGGGTCTGCTTGTGTTAGTGAGTTTAGTGCTAGGGGCGATCAAAAGCTTGGAAATTTCCATTAGCTATAAAGAAGCCCTGCTCTATTTCAGCGTGCCCAGTTTTTGGTTGGATGCCCTTTTATTGGGGGCATTGCGTAATTTTGTAGGGGTTCTAGGTAAATCCCTTCCTCATGACTTAGCTTTGCGTCTACCCAGCCTGCTCTTGCACGCGCTTAACCTCGTCTTACTCTATCAATTAAGTCTTAAACTCCAACCCAAAAAACCCTATGATCCTCTTTTAAGTGTGCTCACCTTTGCACTCCTTCCGGGCGTGCAGCTAGGTGCAATTCTCTTGGGCAAAGTGAGCTTGCTCTTCACTCTAGCCCTCTCTAGCATGCTCTTATTCCACACACGCATTTTCTACGCTCTCATTCCCCTGCTCGCCCTCTTTGATCCAAGCTGTATGGTCCTACTCACCGCCCTTTTTCTCTACGCGCTCAAACACCACTATCGTCTTAAAACAGGGTTACTGGGACTAGCTTTGGCATTCAATGTCTTTTACTTCAAACCTGTTTTTGGCATGCCTCAGGGCTTTTTTTTAGAAACACTCTTTGTGATGTTTGTGCTCTATTCCCCTTGTTTATGCCTCTACTACCCTTATGCGCTTTATGCACAGGTAATTAAAGCGCGCCAACAAGATAGCCTGGTAGGCATGGTAGGCGCAGTGGGTTTTTGTTTGCCCTTGCTGCTCTCCTTACGCCAAGAAATTAGCCCACAATTCTTGGCTTATGGGGTGCTGGGCATTCCAGTATTACTCAACCATGCTCTCTCGAGCATCCGTGTGCACCTACCCCTCTTTCGCACCCATTACCGCATCCGCTATAGTTTGGTCTTTGGCACTCTACTTTTAGAAAGTCTGTATTTATGGGGGGGGTATAACCCTTTCGTGCGCACACACTACATTGCTAAAGAATTAGCCTTAGAATTGCAAGCGCGTGGGGTGCAACGCATACACACTTTCTCTCCTAAAATGGCGCTACGCCTGCGTTTTTATGGCATCCAAGAGGGGGGAAAAACTTTCCTCCTTGAATCCAACAAACTCGGAGACATTAACATTACCTACAACCATCAAATAGTCGCCAGCTACAATCTCGTGCATAAGCCCTAGTCTTTGCGCGCTAAGATCGCGTCCATCTGGGCTTCATAGCTGTAGTAATTGAGTACACCATAGAGCTCTTCTCTAGTTTGCATGCGCATGATTTGATCGCGCTGTGTGCCCTTGTCTTTAAGGTCTTGATAGACTTCTAAGGCGGCTTTGTTCATCGCCCTAAAGGCACTCAAAGGATAGAGCGCCATTTGCACACCCACACCTTGAAGCTCTTCAAGACTAAATAAAGGGGTGCGTCCAAATTCGGTAAGATTGGCCAAAATAGGCACATGTAGAGCTTCAACAAAGGCGCTATATTCCTCCAAACTCTCTAAAGCCTCTGCAAAGATCGCATCTGCGCCCGCTTGCACATAACTTTGTGCGCGCGCAATGGCGGACTCTAGTCCCTCCTTAGCGCGTGCGTCCGTGCGCGCAATCAAGTAAAAATATGGGTCTAATTGACGCGCATGGTGGGCTGCCTGCAAGCGATCGCACATTTCTTGGGTATCTACACATGCCTTATTGGGGCGGTGTCCACAGCGTTTCGCACTCACCTGATCTTCAATATGCGCTCCTGCTGCTCCACTTTTAATGAGCTGGGTGATCGTTCTAGCGATGTTAAAAGCATGTCCAAAACCTGTATCTGCATCTACAATCAAGGGAGTATCACAGATCGCACAAATGCGCCGCACATCGATGCACACCTCTTCTAAACCCGTGATCCCCAAGTCTGGCAAGCCATAAGACGCGTTAGCTACCCCTGCCCCTGAAAGATACAAAGCCTTGTGCCCCACTTGGGTGGCTTGCAGGGCTTGATACGCGTTGATCGTGCCTACAATTTGTAGGGGTGTGTGTGTGGCTAAAGCTTCTCTAAAGCGTTTTCCTGCACTCATGCATGCCTCCTAGAGGGCAAAGAGATCGCTAAAGCTATCAAAATCCATGTGCAATAACGCCTCCTCGTGGAACACAATTTCTTCAATCTGGCTAGCGCGTTTGGGGGCATACACCCCTCTCAAAGCCTGTTTGAATTTTTGATAGAGCAAAGGCAACCCCTCTTCGCGTCTGAATTTATGCCCAATGGGATAGTGAATCTCTAACTTTTGGGTTTTACTCCCATCCTTAAAGAATACCTGCAACGCGTTAGCAATGGAGCGTTTGGTGGGGTCTAGGTACTCGCGTGTATAGCGATCGTCCACTTTGACCTCACTGAGTGCTCTGAGCGTATCAATGCGCGGATCAGACGCACTTACATCGCTGTAGGAATGCTCGTCCAACTCTCCGTAAATGAGCGCGTAGGCAACCATGTATTGGATGCAGTGATCGCGATCGGCGTAATTATGCAGTTCCCCTTCCTTATTGATAATGCGGTGTCCGGATTCTTGAGTAGTGATCTCAATTTTTACAATGTCGTCTAGTCTGTCTTTGACCTCAGCATGTAATTTGAACGCGCATTCTACAGCAGTTTGGGCGTGGAATTCCGCAGGAAAAGAAATTTTGAAGAGTACATTTTCCATTACATAACTAGAAAACTCTTGGGGAATGTGTAACGCTTCGCCCCTCTCCTGTTGGTTTTTCATGAAGACATCTTGATAACCCCAGTAATGCGCGCTTAGAGCTGATGGATAACCCATCTCCCCACTGAGGGCTTTGAGGGCTAAATCCACGCCCCGACTACTCGCATCCCCCGCTGCCCACGACTTCCTAGAGCCCGTGTTGGGTGCGTGGCGATAACAGCGTAAACTTCCCCCATCCACGAAGGCATTAGAAACTCCATTGCGCACTTCCTCAAAGCTCCCTCCTAATAGCCCAGCACTCACCGCCGTGCTAGCAATACGCACTAACAAGACATGATCTAATCCCTCCATGTTAAAGCAATTTTCCAAAGCTAGGACTCCCTGAATTTCATGGGCTTTGATCATTGCGCTTAAAATCTGTTTAACCTGCAAGGGTTTTTGCCCCTTAGTGCGCCTCTCTCTACTCAGGTAATCCCCCAAGCCCCAAATTGCTCCTAGATTGTCTGAGGGGTGTCCCCATTCAGCCGCTAACCATGTATCGTTGAAATCCAACCAGCGCACCATGCATCCAATGTTAAAGGCCGCGCGGATGGGTTCGAGCTGGTAGGCAGTTCCTGGAACTTTCGTGCCTAGAGGACGCAATTGTGCGCCCGGAACACTGGGGCCTAGCAATTTAGTGCATTCCGGGTGTTTTAAGGAGAGCAGAGCGCAGGCAATGGAGTCGATCAGGCATAGCCTAGCGCTCTGATAGGCGAGATCGGAGGTAATTTCATAATCCACCACATAACGCGCGATGGTGGAAAGCAAAGTGTCAAATTCAGGTCTAGCGGTTTGTAAAGTGCCCATGTGTGCCATGTATGTCCTTAATGTTGAGATGAAAAATTATAGCCCACGAATTTTAATTCGCAAAGAGAGCTTGCCCAATACGCACCATGTTGGCTCCATAAGCAATCGCGCACTCAAAATCTGCGCTCATGCCCATGGAGAGAATAGAGGCGTTAGGCAAAGTATCGAAAATATCTTTGGCCTGCGCAAAAGCGCGCTCTAGGGCTTGGGCGTGGCTGAAGCTGGGGGTAGCTGGGGGGGTGGGACCAATCACCATCATGCCCTTCAGGCGGATATGTGGGCAGGTTTGATTAATACGGGTGTAGATTTCTAGGGCTTGCTCTGGGATTACCCCGCTTTTAGTGTGTTCTTTAGAGATATTGACCTGTAAGAGCGCATTTAGGGTGTCTGTGCTGCGCGCTTCTATGGCTTGGGCGAGTTGTAAAGAGTCTAGGGCATGGAATAAAAAGGGTTTGAGGGCTAGGAGCTTGTTAATTTTATTGTGTTGCAAAGAGCCTAGCATATGCCACTCTAGGGGCAAGCTCTCCAGAGCGCTGGATTTGCTCTGTAGGTCCTGCACCTTGTTTTCCCCAAAGGCGCGCTGTCCACAGGTATACAGCGCGCGCACCTGTTGGGAGGTAGCGTATTTGGACACGGCGATGAGTTGCACGATATGGTGGCGATTGTAGTTTAAGCGGGCTTTTTCAATGCGCTTAATGATCTGATCCAAGCGTTTAGCAAAACTCATGCGACTCCTTAGTGCTGGGGGAGTTGTAGATATGGTAGCGGTGGTAGATAGGATCATCTAAAGGAGGAATGAGTCCTAGATTAGATAATTTTTGCAAGACTTCTAGGCTGCAATCGGTCTCTAGGGGCCACTCTCGAGTATGCCCCTCTAGTGCGCTTTTATCTGTGGCATCCAAGAACACTAGTCCCTCCTCTATCTTGAGATCGCGTTTGGCATCTAAGTTATTGGTGATGCGCCAGAGTAACATATAGGGATTGTTGAGATCGTTTTTAAGCGCGTCCACAAAGATGATAATGCTTAACGCGCTTTGCAGGTCTTTGAGTCCATGCACCGCGTTTAATAAGGGGCGCGTTTTTTGCACCCCCACCACACAAAGGGGGTTAGCGGTGTGGATGCCATATTGTCTTAGGATCAGGGCTTGGGGCAACACCGCTTGCATGCGGGTTAACAGCACGCTATCTTCCAAGATACAAGGAGTCTTAGAGCTAGGCATGGTGGCATCAATGCCTAATTTCCCCCCAAAGGCAAAGTTAGGGCTGGCATGATCGAGCGCGTCGCACACCCCCTCGCTCACCACAAGCTTATGTGGATCAAAGTGGTTTAAAATATGGGCAAAAATAGCCGGGTAATCTTGCAAACTGGGGGCATTGGGGCCGACAAAAATGGCGTGCTTGACAAAACTCATCTGTCCCGTACCCCAAAAGTGGTGCATGATTTGGCTGGCATGTGCGGGGTAGCTGGGCGCAATTTGGGCTAAAATCAGATTGTGAAACACTCCATTTTCGGGCATGTGGTAGTCCAAAAGTCCATAAGTGCTTTTTTGAATTAGAGGTAAAAAGAGCCGTTCGGTCAAATAGCCCATGTATTTGTCTTCTAAAGGGGGTTTGCCCACCACGCAGGCGAGATAAATAGGGTCAGGTTTGATTCGTAGCATACTCACTTCTAAGAGCGGGTAGGGCTCTTGAGGGGTATAAAAACCCGTGTGATCCCCAAAGGGACCCTCTAAGCGCATCTGTTCTGGGTCTACCCAGCCCTCAATAATAATGTCCCCATCACGGGGCACGCAAATAGGATTGGTGCGCGAGCGCATCAGATGAGCGCGTTTACCCCTGAGCAAACCATAGAGCCATAGCTCAAACATGCCATGGGGCAAAGGCGCTTGCCCACACCAAGTATAGAGCGGATCACCTCCAATAACAACACTCACGGGCATTTTACGCCCCACTCGCTTATAGGCATGAAAAAAGTGGTTGCCATCCTTGTGGATTTGCCAATGCAGGCCTAAATGATTCTTGTCATAGACCTGTAAGCGATATAGTCCCAAATTTTTGTGTGCCCCGTCTAAACTTTGGGTGTAAATCTGCCCCATTGTGATGAAAGGGGCAGCATCCCTCTCCCAAGTGGTGAGAATGGGCAGGTCGTAGAGGTTGACTTGATCGCTAGTATAGTTGATGTGATCAGTGGGTTTGTTAGAGATTTTGGGGAAAATATGATAGAGGGTTTTGAGAGTTCTAAGCGCGTGCCAAATTCCTTTAAGGTTTTTGGGTTTTTGCGCACTGAGCAAAGCCTCTAATTGGGCACAACACGCACTAATAGGCTTGCCCAAGACGAGTTCCATGCGCCTAGAGGAACCAAAAAGATTAATGAGCACGGGTATATCAAAATGCTTATTATTTTTAGCATCCATGGGTTTTGTGCATAAGAGAGCTTTACCCCCTTGGGGTTTTTTGGCTTCTAAATAGGCTAAATGGGGGATTTCTAAGTGAATATCTAAGGGGGTTTCTAGGGTCTGTAGCTCCCCTAAGCTTTCCAACTGGGTAAGAAAGGCGCGCACGCGTTAAATGCAGACCAAGCAAGCGTGCAAGCAATGAGGGATTTGTTGGAGTGCGTGTAAAATGTCTGCACTCACAGGCGCATCTACCAAAATCACCGCTAAAGCTTCTTGCTTGTCATTGCGTCCCAACCTGAAATCTGCAATATTAATTCCATGTTTACCCAAAGTCTGCCCCACATTCCCCACTACTCCGGGCATGTCAGTGTTTTTAAATAAAATCATATGCCCATGGGGTTTAATATCCATCTCAAAGCCGTTGATATTAGTGATTTTGAGTAAATTATCTGCAAAGATAGTCCCGCTCACCTGGGTGGTTTGTGTACAAGTAGTAAGCTGGAGCGTGATCGCATTGGTGTAGGGCGTGGCGTTATCTAAGGCGCGCGTGCTAATGGCAATCTTGCGCTCCTTAGCGATGAAGCGCGCATTTACTTCGTTAATTTTATCACCTAAGGTGGGTTTGAGTAGTCCTAAAAGGGCAAAGGTGAGTAGGGAATCTGCGTATTCGCGCACCGGCCCGGCTACAATGAGTTCCAGCGCGTCAATAGCATCTTTGTTGATCTGTGCAGAGAAAAAGCCCAGCTTTTGAGTGAGTTGCAGATAGTCCTTGGCATAGGGGGGCATATGGGATTTGATGGAGAGATTGAGTGCATTAGGATAACTACTGCCTCTTAGAGCTTGGATCACAGCTTGGGCGGCTTCTAGGGCGATTTGTTCTTGGGATTCCAAAGTATTGGCCCCGATGTGGGGTGTTGCATAGACATTATCTAAATCCAGCAGAGGATTATGAGTGGCAGGCTCTTTGCTAAAGACATCTAGGCCCAACCAACGCACTTTTTTAGAACGCAGTGCCCCTAAAAGGGCCTCTTCATTGTAAAGCCCGCCGCGTGCGCAGTTGATGAGAATGACCCCTTCTTTCATTTGGGCGATCTGGGGCGCGTCGATGATGTTGATAGTTTCTTTGTTTTTAGGAGTGTGGATGGTGATACAATCACAGGCCAAGATATCGTTAAAATCCGTGGTGTAGTGCACACCCAAGTCTGTGGCCTTAGATTTATGGATATAGGGATCGTAGGCGATCACCTCCATCCCAAAGGCAAGCGCGCGCACCCCCACGCGCGAACCGATATTCCCAAAGCCAATAATACCCAACTTCTTGCCCTTAAGTTCTGTGCCATACCAATCCTCACGCCTCCAAATTCTCTCAGATTTAAGTTGTGCATTGGCACTGGGAAGATAGCGCACGGCGTTGAGCAAATGTGCCATGGTGAGCTCCACGGCTGCGATGGTGTTGGCTGTGGGCACGTTCATCACCACGATTCCCTGTTGGGAGCACAGATCGATATTGACATTGTCCACACCCACCCCTGCACGCACGATGGCCTTAAGCTCGCAGGCGTGCTCGAGTATAGGTGCATCAATGGGGGTCATGCTCCGCGTGATAAGCGCGTGGGCATTTTTGAGTGCACAAGGCAATGCCTCTTTAGGGGTGCTAGAGTGATCCAAGAGCTCTAAATCTGTCTGTGCCCGGAGCAGAGTGCTACCCGCAGGGTGGATGGGATCGCAGATGACAACTTGGGGCATGGTGTTCCTTAATTGAGTTGATAGGGGATTTGGTAATAGCGCAAATCGTCCAAAAAAGCTTGACGCATGGGAGAGTTAGGCAGATAGATAATCAAAGTCGTGGTGTGCCCTTTTTTATCGGTAGCAAAATCGATGTGCTTCTCTTTTAGAATTTCGTGTAGACAGAAAAATTTGTAGGCATCCAAATTGCGGATAAAGAGTTTCTGCACCTGTGCGCGATCACGGAATTCTAAAGTGACGCGACGTTCCAAGACAGGGTAGTCGAAATCTTTGACTTCTGGAATGTTGTCAATTACCTTGGAATGGGGAAGGTTCAAAGATTGAGATCGAGCAAGGCTTAAGTTGAGATCAGTAGAGGTGCGCGGAGAAGAGGGCGGGGACTTGACATGTCCGAGGTAAAATTTATAACCCATATCTGCAATGACTAAAAGTACAGCCCCCGTCACGACCAAAAAAACCGCAAGCCTAAAATGCCGCTTCTTCATCGCTTAAAATCAAAATTTGCCGATGAGCTTGTCCCCTAAAGTCATTTTATCGCCCTCAGCATTGAACGCTTGTAATTGTTCACGCTCTTTTTTATGCTCCAAACGACGCACGGAAGCGCGTGCCTTGTGGGTGACCTTGTCAAGAGAAACAAGCACGCTCGTAATCTCCTGCCCCATGGTGATTTCCTCTTTTTTGAGCGGGGATAGGTCTTCGTTTTTAATTAAGATGTCAATATTATCCACGCGCACGAATACTCCAAAGTCTTTAATGTTCACCACACTGCCTTGAATGACATCACCCACCTTGTGCTGCTGGGCAAAAGCCTCTACGGGAGAAGGTCGCTTGAACTTCATCTCTAAAGAAATTTTTTCGTCTTCCCTATTGATGCGCGCGATTTTGGTCTGCACCACATCACCCAGTTTGAAATGATCCTTGCACTTTTGGTCGGGTTCCCAAAAAGCGTCCTTATTGTGCAACAAACCATCCACACCCCCCAAATTGAGGAAAGCTCCAAAATCTGTCAGGCTCACCACCTTGCCCTCTACCAAATCTCCTACTCTGTGTTTGGAAACGAATTCATTGAAAGGTTTGTCAGAAAGCTGTTTAAGAGAGACACGCAAACGGCGGTTTTTGCTATCAATTTCGATGATCTTGACATCGATTTCTTGATCTAGCTCCAGGTAATCTTGGGGGTGTTTGACATCTTTATTCCAAGAGATTTCTGAAATATGTAAGAAACCTTCAATGTCATTGCCAATATCCACAAAGGCTCCATAGCTCTCGATACTGCTCACGACAACTTTAATCGCATAACCTACCTTGAGCTTGCTCTGAATCTCCTCCCAAGGGTCTTCCACCGTGGCTTTAATGGAGAGGGAAAGCCGCTTCTTCTCTTCATCATAAGCAATCGCTTTCACCTGCACCTCATCCCCTTCCTTAAAATGTTTTGCAGGATTGGCTGAACCACGGTGCGTAATTTCGCTGTAATGCACCAGCCCCTCCACGCCGTCCACTTCCACAAACACTCCAAAGCCCGTAATGCTTTTGACAACACCCCTACAAACTGCTTGGGATTCCATCAATTTCTTAGCGCCCTCGTGCTGCTGCTTGTCGTGTACATCAAAGAAGCGCTTGCGAGACACGGCAATGGAGCCCGCCTCCTTATCTATGGAGGTAATACAAGCCTTGATATGCTTGCCAAGGTGTTTGCTATCGCGCCGCAAAGAGGACTGAGATTTAGAGAGGAAATACTCCGCTCCCTCCTTGTCAGCCAAAATATACCCCCCTTTGTTTTCACGCACTACCCTGCCTTCAACCACCTTATCTTTGTAATTTTCTCCCAATTGAGCAATCTTGGCCTGCACTTTGTCGTAAACAATTGCACGCTTGTAAGAGACGCTGGGGCGTTCGCCTCTCTGGGACACATAGACACGAATAGGGCTGTCCACACCAAAGAGTAAATTCCCCTGTGCATCTTTGATTTCCTCCAAAGAGAGTCGCCCTTCCGTCTTACCTCCCACGCTCACCATGGCATAGTTCTCTGTCTGGTTAATCGAAACTACAACACCCTCTTTGACCATGCCCTTCTGTTCTGTCTCGTCCTCTTTGCCCATATTGTCCATGTATTGCTTGAAGACTTCAGACTCGTCCAAAGATTCCAACTCTTGATTCATCAACAACCTTGCTAAAAAATTCAGGCTATTGTAGCCTTTATTTACTTATAATTACCAAAAAGAATGCCTATGTCCTTGCCCTTTGTGCGCGCCTATTTCAACAAGGTCTCTTTGGTGATCACTACCTATAATCAGGAGGCACGCTTACAATTGGTCTTAGATTCTGTGCTCCATCTAGCCTGCATGCCCAATGAAGTGCTGATTGCCGATGATGGTAGCACGCCCAAGACCCGCACACTCTTAGAAAATTATCAGGCTAAATTCCAAGCTAAAGCCCTGCCCTTGATTCATGTGTGGCAGGAAGACCTAGGTTTTCGCGCGGCCAGGAGTCGTAATAACGCTATCATGCGCGCCATGGGGGACTACATCATTATTATAGATACCGATATGATCTTGCACCCTTATTTTATCTACGATCATCTTTGCTTCGCGCGCCCTAAAACCTTATTGCAAGGGGGGCGTGTAATTCTAACTTCTGCTGAGAGTCAAGTGATGTTGGATCGCCAGGATTATACTCTAGCCATTGACAAAAAAAGCTATAAGAATCACCGCCAGTTAACCCTAGCTAAACTCTTTTATATCTTTAGTGTGCGCACTTGTGAGCCTAATACCTTGCTCAAGGGGGTAAGAAGTGCCAACATGAGTTTTAGCAAAGCCGACTTTCTAGCTATCGAGGGATTTAATGAAAATTTTGTAGGTTGGGGCAGAGAGGACAGCGAGTTCGTGGCGCGTTTTCTGTTTAACACGGGGGTGATGAAACGCCTGCGCTTTTGCGCGCTGGCCTACCACATTCACCACCAAGAAAACAGCCGCGCTAGCTTAGAAGCCAACCACGCGCTTTATTTGCAAACTTTGCAAGAGCGCAGAACCAGCTGGCGGTGAACAGCTCCCCCGTGAAAGAGGAGATTCCTAGCTAAAACACTCCAACGGACACCAACCCGAAAGACTTTGCACTTTATAGCCCGCTCTGTTAAAAACTCTTGCTCAACATTGCCAATGCCCATGGAATTCTCAATCTAATTTGACACCCATGTACTTGATCTCTAAATAGTCTTCAATGCCGTATTTAGAGCCCTCACGCCCCATTCCACTCTGCTTAATCCCTCCAAAGGGCGCGGTTTCTGTGGAAATATGCCCCGAATTGACCCCCACCATGCCATATTCCAACGCCTCGCTTACCCGAAATACTCTGGCGAGGTTTTGGGTGTAAAAATAGGCAGCAAGGCCATATTGTGTATCATTAGCCCAAGTTAAGACTTCATTTTCATGCTCGAACTCAAATAAGGGCGCGAGGGGCCCAAAAGTTTCCTCTTTAGCCACAAGCATGCCTTGATTCACTCCGGTTAAAATTGTAGGTTCAAAAAAGCTTGCCCCCAACGCGCTGGGCTTGCCCCCACTGAGCACATGCGCGCCCTTAGAGGTGGCATCATCGATATGCTCTTGCACTTTTTCCACCGCCTTAGAATCGATGAGGGGTCCCTGCGTGGTGTGTTCTTCTAGGCCATTGCCCAGTTTCAAGGCTTCGACCTTGCGTTTTAAAATGCTACTCAAGGGTTCATATACACTCTTTTGCACATAAATCCGATTAGCGCACACGCAGGTTTGTCCGCTATTTCTAAATTTGGAAGCCAAAATGCCTTCTGCAGCCTTTTCAAGATTGGCATCCTCAAAAACAATAAAGGGCGCATTGCCCCCCAGCTCTAAGGAGAGTTTTTTAAGTGTACCAGCACTTTGTTTGACCAAAATTTTGCCCACCTCAGTAGAACCAGTGAAACTGAGCTTGCGCACTAGCTCGCTTTGGCAAATCGCCTCAGAAATCATGCGTGTGTCCCCCGTAACCACACTCAAAATTCCTTCAGGCACGCCCGCTCGTAGGGCGAGCACCATGAGAGCATAGGCACTTAAAGGGGTCTGGGTGGCGGGTTTAATGATCATGCTACACCCACAGGCTAGGGCGGGAGCGGCCTTACGCGCAATCATCCCTGAGGGGAAATTCCAGGGCGTGATCGCCCCACATACCCCAATAGGTTGTTTGAGCACAAAGATCTTCTGTCCTTCCACCACGCTGGGCAGAATGTCCCCATCAATGCGCCGTGCCTCTTCAGCAAACCACCTCAAATAGTTTGCCCCATAAGCGATCTCAGAGCGCGCCTCCTTGAGGGGCTTGCCCATCTCTTGGGTGAGAATGCGGGCTAAATCTTCTAAATTCTCCAAGAGCAGTTCGCGCCATTTGAGCAAGATATTTGCCCGTTCTAGGGCTAATTTATGTGCCCATTCCTTTTGTGCTCTATAAGACCTAGCAATGATATGCTCTAGTTGTTCCCGATCTACACTTTTAACATAGGCGATCTCTTGCAAAGTTGCTGGATTGGTAATAGCGATAAAACCCTCTTTAGGGGTTTGGCTGACAAAGGGGTGTTCTAAGAGGTTAAAATTCATGAAACTGCCTTTTTAGGAAGCTTAGATACGCCCCTTTTGATCGCTTGGCGCAAAATTTCCAACGCACGCTGGAATTGCTCGTGGGGAATGGTTAAAGGGTATAAAAAGCGAATCACATTCCCATAAGACCCACAAGTGAGCAATAAGAGCCCTTGATCCATCGCCTCCTTTTGCACCACCTTAGCCAACTCTGGGCTAGGTTTTTCTCCCTCAAAGAATTCTAAGGCTACCATAGAACCTAATCCTCTCACTTCAGCCATTTGGGTAATATTAGCTTCTTGTTTGAGTTGTTTGAGACTGTCCATTAACTCTTGACCTAGTGTCAGCGCGCGCGCATTAAGCTGTTCTTCTTCGATGATCTTTAACACCTCTAAGGCGGCTATGGTGGCTAGAGGATTGCCCGCATAAGTGCCCCCCATTCCCCCTGCGCTCAAAGAATCCATCAGATCCGCCCTGCCTACAATACCCGAAATAGGGAAACCCCCACCCAAACTCTTGGCCATACAAATGATATCCGCATTCGCATTGAAATGCTCCATGGCGAACATCTTACCCGTGCGCGCAAAGCCCGTTTGTACCTCATCGGCGATTAAGACGATTCCATGTGCATCGCAAAACTCCCGTAATCCTTGCACAAAATCCGCTGGGGCGGGATTAAAACCCCCCTCCCCCTGCACGGGCTCAAAGATAATGGCCGCCACATCTAGGGGAGAAATCGAGGCCTTGCAGATAAATTCCAAACTCTTGAGCGCGTCCTTTGTGCTAATTCCATGTAGGGCATTAGGATAATAGGCATGGTAGACCCCTGGCATCCCTGCGCCAATCTCAGCCTTGTAAGGGGCGACCTTGCCCGTCATGCTCACCGCCATAGAAGTGCGCCCGTGGAACGCTCCCCCAAAGGCGATCACTCCGTAGCGTTTGGTATGCCCCTTGGCAATCTTGATGGCATTTTCGGTGGCTTCTCCTCCTGTGGTGAAAAAGCAGGTTTTTTTAACACCCTTGATGGGTGCTAAAGCGTTGATTTTTTCGGCTAGTTCAACATAGCTTTCATAGGGGGTTACTTGATAAGCGCTGTGGGTGAAGTGATCTAATTGTCTTTTCACCGCCTCAATCACACGCGGGTGGCGATGCCCCACATTTAAGACGGCAATCCCTGCGGCAAAGTCGATAAACTCGCGCCCATCTGTGCTTTTGAGGGTGGCGTTTTGTGCCTCTTTGATAAACCAATCGCATACAATGCCAATGCCCCTAGGCGTGGCTGCAATTCTGCGACTGAGCAAATCTTCCATGTTCTACTCCTTCTTTGTGATCAAAAACAACGAGAACAATTGTATAGAAACTAGCTAAATAAAAGATCAAAGTCTGCAAGTGCAACACAAAAAAGAAACTAGAAGGTACGCACCCTCACATCAGTCACAACCACAGCAGAAACCAAACATGGAGAACACCATAGAATAAGAGCCGAGGGGGCACACCACTTGGGCTACGCACCCGCTCTCTGAAGACGAATCAGTCTTGCTTTTGTTCGGGAGGAGTGTGCCTTAGTCGAGTGATAGTTTCACCGCCTAAACCACAATTGTCTGTATGGATTTCATCGATAATGACTATAGTCGCCTCTCTCTTCTTATCCAGTACATTAACGACCAGATCAGTTACACCGCTGATCAACGCTCGCTTTTGTTCTGCTGTAGCTCCTCCATGTTCTTTGGAGATACGGATGTTAATATATGGCATAGATCCCCTTACTTGTATTTTATAATGTTGCTAAAAATAGCGGAGGCATTCTAGCATGCCGCTCATTGCAACATACTTAAAGGATATTTTGATTTGATTGAACTCTTTAAGAGAACGAGAAACACCTAATGCGTATCACCTAGGTATTCAAAAAAAATGACTTCACCTAATGTAGAAGATGGTTGCGGGAGATGGATTTGAACCACCGACCTTTGGGTTATGAGCCCAACGAGCTACCGGACTGCTCTATCCCGCGCCATGGCTGGGGTACAAGGATTCGAACCTCGGAATGGCAGGACCAAAACCTGCTGCCTTACCACTTGGCGATACCCCAACAAAAGCCCGATTGTACTCTATTTTAGAAACAATGTCAAGATAGACGATGACGAGTCGCGCATGTCCTGAACTCACCAGACATGCACCAAGATAGTCAGGCACTTTGCAAGGACTCTTCTCAAGGATAAGAAGTTACAAATTCACTCAGGAACAAGCTCGGCTATCTACATTTCACTAGCAGGCCTCCATCCGTTTTTAAACCCCTACTTCGCTCCACTCGGCGCGTTTGGCTAAAAAGGCGCGCGCGAGGGCTTGTGCGCCCTCTAGGCTGTGGTTGGCCGCCCAACCGCATTGAACTTCATTGCACGCGGGCACTTCTGTAGCCTTGAGCACATCTTGCATGGTTTTTTCTAAGAGTCCTAAAATCTCTTGGTAATTGTCATGGTTTAACACTAACAAGTAAAAACCTGTCTGACAACCCATAGGCGACCAATCCAGCACATAATTAGCGTGGTTGCGAATCAACTCGGCGACCAAGTGCTCCAAAGAGTGCAGGCCGGGCATGTCCATGTGTTCTTGGTTGGGCTGTTTAAGGCGCACATCGTATTTAACGATGACATCCCCATGTTCTCCCCTCTTGCGATCAGCCACACGCACATAGGGGGCTTTGACTTTAGTGTGATCCAAATTAAAACTCTCGACATTCATTTTCATGTTTTACTCCTTTTAAAATTAGTTGAGTTTAGCTAGGGCTTGCTCTAAATCCTCTAATAAATCTTGGCCATCCTCAATGCCCACAGAGAGGCGCACCAAGCCATCTTTAATCCCCACAGCCTCGCGCTGTTGCTTAGGGATGCTCGCATGGGTCATTAATGCCGGGACACCTACCAAGCTCTCCACCCCGCCCAAACTCTCGCCTAAAATGAACAATTTCAGGCTTTCCACAAAGAGGATTGCCTTGCTATCATCTTTGAGGGTGAAAGAGAGCATTCCGCCAAACCCGCGCATTTGGGTTTTAGCCAGTGTGTGGTTGGGGTGGGTAGGTAGGCCGGGGTAATAGACTTTTTCTACTTTGGGGTGTGCGCCTAAAAACTCAGCCACATTCAAGGCATTTCTTTGGTGTGCCTCCATGCGTAAAGCGAGAGTTTTAATGCCCCTTTGTAATAACCAACTATCCCAAGGTCCTAGCACCCCTCCGATGGCGTTTTGATAAAAGGCGATCTCTTGGGCTAAGTCTTGACTATTAGTAGTTACAAGTCCAGCAACCACATCGCTATGCCCACCTAAGTATTTGGTGCCACTATGCACCACAATATCCGCACCTAGCGGTAAGGGGTTTTGATAATAGGGGGTCGCAAAGGTGTTATCTACAATGGTGATTAGCTCATGATTCTTGGCAATACTGGCGCATTGTTTTAGGTCGGTAATTTTGAGCAGGGGATTGCTAGGGGTTTCTAAATAAAGGGCTTTGGTGTTGGGCTGGATGGCCCTTTCTATTTGAGAGGTGTCGCTGGTGTCTATAATGCTATAAGAGAGCCCGCCCTTAGTGAGCACTTTGTCAAATAGGCGAAAAGTCCCTCCATAGACATCATCACCCAGTAACACATGATCGCCCTGTTGCAAGAGGGAAAAGACTGCATGAATTCCTGCCAGCCCAGAGGCAAAGGCAAAACCTTTGACCCCGCCCTCTAAGTCTGCAATGAGTTCCTCGAGGGCAAAGCGGGTGGGGTTACCTGAGCGCGAGTATTCATAACCCTTAGGTCGCCCTACTCCATTTTGGCGGTAGGTAGAAGTCTGATAAATGGGCACACTCACCGCGCCCGTTGTGCTGTCCTCACTGATCCCGCCATGGATAAGTTTTGTTTGCATACGCATGATTGTCTCCTTTTATAGATAAATACCCTTAGAGAGATAGCGATCCGCCATATCAGGGAAGATCGTCAAAACTCGACTACCCTCTGGTAGGCGTTGTACCTCACGCAGTGCCGCCACAAAAGCCGCCCCACTAGAGCTCCCCACTAATAAGCCACTTTGTCTAGCTAACTCCCTAGTGCAATCAAACCCCTCTTTATCTGTGATAGTCTCAAAGCCATCAATCTCTAAGCCTGCAAAAAATGGGGGGATAAACTCTACCCCGATCCCCTCAATCTCATGGGGTCCGGGCTCTCCTCCATTTAAAATCGAGCCCTCTGGTTCTACTCCAATGAGGCGTAGGGAGGGGATTTTTTCTTTGAGATATTTAGCTGTGCCGGCAAAAGTGCCTCCACTCCCTATCCCAGCTACAAAACTAGTAAGCTGTGTGCCCAGCTCTTGGATAATCTCTGGCCCTAGGGTGTGGTAGTAGGTTTGAGGGTTGAGCGGGTTTTCAAATTGCAGGGGCAGGTAGCTATTAGGGATACTCTGAGCTAACTCCTTGCTCTTGGCGATTGCTCCCTTAATGCCTTGATCAGTGGGCGTATTGATCACCTCTGCGCCCAAAGCGCGCATGATTTGCTGTTTTTCTAGGCTAAATTTTTCTGGGACAACAAAAATACTCCTAAGCTTATGTTCTGAAGCCACAAGGGCTAGGGCAATGCCTGTATTGCCTGCCGTAGGTTCGATGATGGTTGTTTGAGCGGTAATCTTGCCCGTTTTTAATCCCTCCTCTATGAGGTATTGGCCTAAGCGGTCTTTAATGCTTCCTCCCGGGTTTAAATACTCCAATTTGGCATAGATCACCGAATCCTTTGGGATAGGATAATGCTGGCTAGTGAATTTAAAAATAGGGGTAGAGCCAATGACTTCTGTCATTGTAGTGATAATCATAGTTTCTCCTCTAAAAAAATGAACCAAGCTGGAAGATCGTCAAAATAGACACACACTAAATCACTTGTAGCAATCCAAACTAGTAGAGTTGCATGGTCGCGCAGTGCAAGCTCCCATGTTGGCGGATCAAAAAGGAGCAATCCACTCCCACCACTTCAACATGGGTGTGCTTTTCTAGGGTTCTAAGGATGTGTGCATCCATAGGATCGTTATAAGTGGGTACAAAGAGCACGCGCTGCCCCCCATTATTAGCAAATAAGAAATTAGCGTAAGTAGCAGGTAGGCGTTGATCTTGATAAAACTTGGGGCTGGGCAGCGGCAAAGGTACAAGTTTGTAGCGTTTGTTGTCGAGGGTTTTAAAACCTTGCAAGGTTTTTTTCATGGCTTGCAGGGGTCGGTAGTGAGGATCGCTAGAATCCTCGCAACTGACATAAGCGATCGTCTCTGGGTCTAAGAAGCGCGCTAGGGTATCGATATGTCCGTCTGTGTCATCGCCAGCCAAGGGAGGGGTGTCCAGCCATAAAATCCTAGATAAACTGAGCTCTTGTTTGAGTCGAGCAATGGATTTTTCCGGGTCGGGGTTGCGGTTGGTGTTGAGCAAACTGTGACGGTTGGCTAAAAGCGTACCCGCCCCGTCGCATTCAAGACTTCCCCCCTCTAAGATCACATCTACAAAACGCAAAGGGTATTGCAAAAGCCCCTTTTGAGCGAGCTTCATGCTAATGGTGTTGTCTAACTTGCTTTCGTATTTATTTCCCCATGCATTGAAAACAAAATTTAAATAAAAATGCACCCCTGCCGTTTCCACGCACAAAGGTCCAAAGTCACGCGCCCATGTGTCGTTTGTGTCTAGCAGCACAACTTCAACATTATGCAAACGCGCTAGCTTATCAATCCCCGCGCTATCGCTGGTGTGCACACAGACAAGCACACGCTGGTAGGCCGCTAAGGTATCGATAATATTCAAAAAACACTCGCGTGCTTCCTGCAAATATTCCCCCCAATCGCTAGAAGCATGCGGAAATGCCATTAAAATCGCGCTCTGTTCCTCCCACTCTGCTTTAAATCGTGCCATGTTTTGCCTTGTAGTATAATGAGAATATTATACCCTAAAGGGAATGGATGCTTTTAAGTATTGAAAGCAGTTGTGATGATAGTTCGCTAGCCCTCACACGCTTAGAAGATGCCAAATTACTCTGGCATGCCAAGATTTCTCAAGAGAAGGAGCACAGCGCACATGGGGGTGTGGTGCCTGAATTGGCTTCGCGCCTGCATGCCCATAACTTACCTCTATTGCTCCAAAAGGCTAAAGAGTTTTTAACCAAAGAGAACCAAGACCCCTTTAATCTCCTTAAAGCCATTGCCTTAACAACACGTCCCGGACTGGCCATCACGCTTTTAGAAGGCCTAATGATGGCTAAGGCGCTGGCCTTAAGTTTAAAACTCCCCCTTATCAGTGTGGATCATCTCAAAGGGCATGTGTATTCGCTCTTTATCAACCAAGCTACCCCGCGCTTCCCCTTAAGCGTGTTATTGGTCTCTGGGGGACATACCCTTATTGTTGAAGCACATGGTCCTACAGAGATGTGTATTATCGCTAAAAGTTTGGACGATAGTTTGGGGGAGAGTTTTGATAAGGTAGCTAGAATGCTAGGTTTGGGCTATCCGGGCGGGCCTGTGGTGGAAAGGCTGGCGCGCCTTTGTCCTGTAGGAGAAGAATATCCCTTCCCTCTACCCCTTAAGCAAAAAAGCACATTGGCTTTTAGTTTTTCTGGGCTTAAAAACGCGGTGCGTCTAGCTATCTCTAATGAACAGCCCTTAAGTCAAGAAAAACAAGCGCGTATCTGTGCGGGGTTTCAAAAGATTGCGTGCGCACATCTCTTACACAAGGTGCGTTTCTATTTACAACACACACAAGTAACGCGCTTTGGCTTGGTGGGAGGGGTGAGTGCCAATGCTTATATCCGTACGCAATTGGAAGCACTATGCACAGAATTTGGAGCAGAGCTCTTACTTGCCCCCCTGGAGTTTTGCACAGATAATGCTGCGATGATTGGACGCGCGGGGGTGGTCAATTATCACAACAAAATCTTTGCGGATTTACAAACTTTAGATATCAGCCCACAGACAGAGATTTTAGAGAACTCCTAGCTAAATTTTTTGCTACTTTTTTATGTTAGAATGGCTCGGCTTTAGGTGTACAAATTGTATAGGTGGAGGAGTTTTGATGTTTAAAAGCTTGCAGGCACGCGCGTTAGTTTACTTGATTGTTTTGCTTGGATCATTGGCGTTTGCTATCTTTATGATTGTCAAACGCGATTACGCAAGTTTAGCAGAAATGCAGGGCAAAGAAGTTGCTAAGAGTATCAATGCTTCCATTATCAACACCATCGTACAGGCGATCGCTGTGGGCACAGCCGAAGCCATTTATAAGGCTATCGATGATAGCAATCGCTTACCTGGAGTACAGATGAAATTTTATCCGGGCGAGGGAGATATTAAGCTCTTTGGGCTCAATGAAACCTTTACAAAAGACCCCGAAGTTTTGAAGTATTTCCACAATCCTAGCACACCTCAAGAAGTGACAGTGCGTGGGAGTGGCAAGGAGCGTCATGTGCGCGTTTTGCAACCTTTGGTGGGGGATAAAAGCTGTGTTGCTTGCCATACCAATAACAAACCTGGAGATATGATCGGTGTGATGCAAGTTAAGCTCTCATTAGAAGAACCTCAGCACAATGCCGACACCTTTAGCAAGAAAACTCTGATCTGGATGATGAGTATTTCATTGGGCATCATTGTGCTGATCTTTTTCGTTGTGCAAAAGGATGTGATTAACCCCCTGAACAATCTCAAGAATACGGCCCAAAATCTCGCTTCCTCTCAAGAAGCAGATTTGACTAAAAAACTTGCGATCAAGTCTCAAGATGAGGTGGGAATTGCCTCTAGTCACATTAACCAATTCATCACTAAAATCGCTGAGATTGTCAAAATCGGGAAAGGTATTGTGGAAGAGAATAACCAAGTGGGAGTCGCACTCAAAAGCTCTACCATCACTCTCAATGAGGCGGCTAATCGTGAATTTAAATCTGTCGAAAATTTAAAAAGTATTAACCATGAGGTGAGCGAAAATTTGAATTTGGCTAAGGGAAATTTGGGGAGCACAATCGAGTATCTAGATCAGACAAGCGTGATCTTAGGGGCTTTTGTCGATAAGATTCAAAATTCTGTGGATATGATTTTGGTTTCTGCGCAGAATCAGCAAGAGATCGCCACCGAGTCGGGCGATTTAGTTAGCCATGCCAATGAAATTAAGGGCGTGCTCTCCATTATCGAGGAGATTGCCAACCAAACCAATTTGCTCGCCCTCAATGCAGCCATTGAGGCTGCGCGTGCAGGCGAGCATGGGCGTGGCTTTGCTGTGGTGGCTGATGAAGTGCGCAACTTGGCCAGTAAAACGCAGAAATCCTTAGGCGAAATCACGGCAATGGTGAATATGGTTACCCAAAGTATTGAAAACATGGGGGCACGGATTCAGGATATGGCGACCCAATCCCAGGAGGTTTCAGAAAAAACATCTCTGCTCATCACAGATGCTAGGAACGCCACGCAGAATCTGAGTGCTACCAAGAGCAAATCTCAAGAAACCCACGCGCAAACCAATGTAGTGGTGGCCAAGATGGAGGAGCTCAATCAGGTTACCCTTGAGTTTCTCAATATATTCAGTGAAGTTAAAGAAGTGCGCAAGCAGCTAGAAGCGCATAGTCTTAAGTTAGTGACTAAGAATCAGGAACTCGAAAGTGAGTTTATGAAGTTCAAAGTCTAGTGTATTGAGGTTGTTTGGGGTATAATTTCCCAAAAAGGAATCGCTATGAAAGTGGATATTGTTGTCGTCGGAGGAGGACATGCGGGCTTGGAGGCAGCCCTTGTAGGGGCTAAAATGGGGGCGCGGGTGCACATGCTCACCCTTTTAGTGGACAATATGGCTCTAGCCAGCTGTAACCCGGCCATTGGAGGGCTAGGTAAGGGGCATTTGGTCAAGGAGATCGATGCTCTAGGGGGGGTGATGGGGCTTTTGGCCGATCAGAGCGCCTTGCAGCTGCGCACTCTAAATGCTTCCAAGGGGCCGGCTGTGCGGGGCACACGCGCCCAAATCGACATGGATGCGTATCGCATTTTGGCTAGAAATCTCGCGTTACAAACCCCTAACTTGAGCGTTTCTCAAGAAATGGTGGAAGCTCTCTTATTAGAGGGGGAGGAAGTCGTGGGGGTTAAAACCAATGTAGGCAAGATTTACCATGCCAAAAAGGTCATCCTTACCACTGGCACCTTTTTACAAGGGCTGGTGCACATTGGCACGCACCAAAGCCAGCACGGGCGTTTTGGAGAAAGTGCCTCTATCCAACTTTCTAAACACTTGAGTGCGCTGGGCTTGCAAGTGGGGAGATTGAAGACAGGGACATGTCCTAGGTTGGCCGGTCATAGTATCGATTTTAGAGATTTAGAGCCTCATTACGGAGACCCCAACCCCCCCAAGTTTAGCTATAAAACCCAGGATTTCTACCCCGTCCAGCTTCCTTGTTTTTTAACCTACACTAACCCCACCACGCACGCGATTATCCAAGCTAATTTGCATAGAGCTCCCATGTTTAGCGGGCAAATTGAGAGTGTGGGTCCCCGTTATTGTCCTAGTATTGAAGACAAGATTCAGCGCTTTAAAGATAAAGAACGCCACCAACTCTTTTTAGAACCCCAAACCCGTAGCCAGAGCGAATACTATGTCAATGGACTAAGCACCTCTCTACCCTTTGATATTCAAGAAGAAGTAATCCACTCCATCAGGGGACTGGAAAATGCCCACATCACCCGCTATGGCTATGCCATTGAATACGATTTTGTACAGCCTACAGAACTGCACCACACTTTGGAAACCAAGAAAATCCCCAATCTCTACTTAGCTGGGCAGATCAATGGCACGACCGGTTATGAAGAGGCTGCCGCGCAAGGTTTGATGGCGGGCATTAACGCCGCTTTAGCGCTAGGTTTGGGCAAGGATTTTCAAGAAAAAACTTTCGTTCTGGCGCGCAACCAAGCCTATATTGGGGTGATGATTGACGATCTTGTGTGCAAGGGCACACAAGAGCCTTACCGCATGTTTACCTCACGCGCTGAATACCGCCTCCTTCTCAGGGAGGATAACGCGTGCTTTAGGTTAGGGGCTTATGCGCACGCGCTAGGTTTGATGGATTCTAGAGATTACGCTAAACTCCAGGCTCAGCAAGCCCAAATTACACAGGCCATGCACACCCTCCAGCACACCACCTTAACCCCCAATAGACAAACTTTAGAAAAGTTGCAGGCCTTAAACCAAGCTCCTTTCAATGAAAAGTGCAATGGGGTATTCTTGGCTGGGCGCGATGGTTTTGAAGAGCAAGAGTTGCGTGCTTTTTTTGCCTGCTTGCAGGGCTTGGGTAGCGAAGTGCTCGAGCAGATCAAGATCGCATGCAAATACCATAGTTACATTGAAAAACAAAGTGCCTCTATTGCCAAAATGGAGAGTATGTGGGAGACCAAAATCCCGCAAGACTTTAGCTTTGAGCGAATTACTGGTTTAGGACTAGAAGCCATTGAAAAGTTGAGTAAACACCGCCCAAAAACTCTCCTAGAGGCTTCTTACATTAGTGGAATCACTCCGGCTAATCTGGAGGTTTTACAGCTCTATTTGCACTTGCATGCCAAAGCACAGGCGGTGCTTTCATGAGCGCAGTTGTTCAACTTACCCAACAACTACTTTCGTATAAAACCATCACCCCCAAAGAAGAAGGTATTTTTGATCATATCGGGACATTTTTAGGGGATTTTGAGGTTTTACGCGCGGATCATAATGATGTGAGCAATGTATTTTTCTATAAACGCTTTGGTAATCCTAACCAAACTCCCTTGCATTTCTGCTTTGCAGGGCATGTAGATGTGGTGCCTGTAGAAGAAGGGTGGAAGCATGATCCCTTCAAAGGTGTGCTAGAAGAGAATTTTTTATACGGCCGAGGGGCTCAAGACATGAAGGGCGGGATCGCAGCTTTTGCATGCGCGGTGCGTGATGTGTGTGCTCTTTTAACGGTAAGCAATCCTCCTCCGCTTATTCTCTCTATCTTGCTCACTAGCGATGAGGAGGGTGAGGCGCGTTTTGGAACCAGGCATATGTTAGAGGTGTTGCAACAACAAGAGTTATTGCCTACTTTTGCCCTTGTTGCCGAACCTACAAGTGTAAAAGTGTTAGGTGATAGTGTAAAAATTGGGCGACGAGGCTCTATTGGAGGGAAAATTATCGTACAGGGTATCCCCGGGCATGTCGCTTACCCTAGAACTTGTTTAAATCCCATCCATCTCATCGCAGACAAACTCAATCTTGTTGCCAATGCAAATTTAGACAAAGCAGATAGTCTGTTTGAGGCTTCTAGGCTGGTAATCACCTCTATCAAAAGTGAATCAGGGGCAAGCAATGTGACTCCAAAAACCCTAGAAATTCTCTTTAATGTGCGGCATTCACCTAGAGTCACCCTAGAAGATATCAGCAATTTTTTGGATGTGGTGTTAGAAAAAGTCCCCTATAGTGTTACACTACAACAAAATTCTTTACCCTTTCTAAGTTCCCAGGATTGTGTTTTGGTAGAGCACATTCAAGAAGCCATCGCTAAAGTTCTCCAGCGCACACCTTCACTCAACACACGTGGGGGTACAAGCGATGCACGCTTTTTTGCAGCCTGTGGGGTGGAGGTAGTAGAATTTGGCCTGGTTAATGATCGCATCCACTCCGTGGATGAGTGTGTGCACATCCACGATTTAAACAATCTCTATCAAGTATTTGTAGAATTACTCCATCTGATGATTAAGGAAGCGCATGTCAAACAAGCATCTAGTTTTTAGTTCAGACAAAATCGGAGAAGGAGATTTGGGGGCTAAGGTGGTGGTGGGGTTTTTAAACAGTCTCTCTCAAGTGTCCTCAGACCTGTTGCCCAAGCAGGTAATCTTTTTGAATCGCGGTGTACTTTTGAGCACGCATAACTCTCATATAGACAATACCCAGGCTCTGCAGGCTTTGCAAAGTCTGGAGAGACTAGGGGTAGAGATACTTTCTTGTCAGACTTGCGTAGAACACTTTAAAGCGGAAGTGGCAGTGGGCAGGCTTACCAACGCTCCAGAAGTGCTACAATACCTGCTTGGCAGTGAGAATACAATTTCGTTCTAGTTTTCCGACCCACCCTTGGGGTAGCAGAAGCGGTAGCCTCTACGGCGCACGGTTTCCACCGTGGAAATCCCTAAGGGTTTGTCCATCTTTTGGCGAATCTGGTTGATCGCTACTTCGATCACATTGGGAGTTACCAGTTCGGGCTCTTCCCAGATAGCATCTAGCAACTGTTCTTTAGAAACAATTTGATCGCGGTGGCGCGCTAAGTGGGTGAGCACCTCAAAGGGCTTGCCCTTGACCTCGATTTCTTTACCTTTGTAAATAATCTTTTCTTCATCAGGATTAATGACCAAATCCTCGATCTCGATGATACTTGAGCCCCAAAAACGCAGGCGGGCCTCAATCCTAGCCGCCAACACACCCAAATCAAAAGGCTTGACAATGAAGTCGTCCACACCCTCCTTAAAGGCCTTGATTTCCTGCTCACTTGAAGCCTTGTTGGCAAACATGATGCTTACAATGGCTGGATGTTTGGACTTAGCATAAGGAATGAGAGTGAGCCCGCTCCCATCACTAAGCTCCATACTCACCAAAATGAGATCGTAATTACGGATGCTGATATAGTACTCTCCATCTTCCAAATTTTCTGCCATATCTACTTGAAAACTCTTCTCGCCTAGATAAACACCGATCTGTTTGCTCAAGTGAGCATCGTGTTCCACCAATAAAATGCGCATCACAATCCTTTTGTCGTTAAACTTAAAGAATTATAACATAAGTTTTTAATCCAAGATACGCCCTACCCCTTGACATTTCTTGGATGTACGGGGCAGGAAAAAATCGAGTTTTCATCAATAAAGGTAAATTCTTTTGAAAATTTGGATCAGTTTAAGCTAAAAAACTCAAAAGTTTTATTATAATAGCGATGCGGGGCGGGGTAACCTCCCCCTCCTTCCCCGTCCCGCACTTCCCCTCACATTTTCGTCTTAGCGCTGATTCCTAAGATATCCAATCCGATTGTTAAGCTCAAACTGACCATTTGGCATAACTTGAGATATGCGAGTTCTTCGGGAGTGTCTAAGATTTTATGAGCATTGTAAAAGCTATGGAAGTCCCCTGCAAGATTTTTCAGGTATTCGCAGATCTTTTGCAACTCGCGATCTTCAAAAGCCCCCACAAGCACCTTAGGGAGATTGAGTGCATTGAACAGAAGGTGCATAGCTTGGGGAGGAAGATTGTTCAGAGCGCATGTGTACACCGCTTCCTTATCTCCTGTTTGCAAAAATTTATGCCATAAAGTGTGAATACGCGCATTGGCATAGTGGATATAAAAAATAGGGTTAGAGCTATCCTGATTTTGCAAAC
>NZ_JAERIS010000055.1 GCF_017979425.1 Helicobacter salomonis
ATTTTTTTCTTGTTCTTGGGGTTAGTGTTGATATCTCTCATCATTTTGTTTGTGTATGATAGGTTGGGTTTGGAGCGTTATACAACGAAGTGGATCAAGCGCATATGGCAGTTTTATTTAGGGTTTTTGCTTTTCATCACACCCTTTTTAACGCCTTTTTTATGCGCTAGAGTGGGGAGCATATTATTGCATTCGGGGCATGAGATTTTAGCGCTTTTGAGCGTACTCCTTTGTGGTTTGTTCTCCTTTTGGACAATTTATGGGGTTTATGATGACACAAAACCTAGCAAGGTGTGGAAGTGGGCTTGTTTGGCGTTTGCTGGACTTAATGGGGTAATTTTAGTAGGAGGTATGGGCCTTGCCGCATATATTTTCTTTGGTCCGCACACTCCATTGTTCTAGTTAGCTATGCTAGAACCAAAAGACTAGAAAAATACATAAAATAAAAAATACAGTGTATTGAGCGATAAGAATTTGCAAAGGAATTGAAATGTGCTTAAGGTTAGTAGCCTTATTGCTTGTGGGCTTCATCCACGCATCGCCTGCCAAATGGCTTTCACAAATGGAGGTTTTGCAGGCTAAGGTGTTGGAGAGTTACGCTATTTCTAG
>NZ_JAERIS010000011.1 GCF_017979425.1 Helicobacter salomonis
GTGGAGGCATTTTTAAGTCCCTTGCTCTGTTCTAGTATTAGGCTCAATCCCTCTTGCAAAGTTCCCATCTAAACCACCTTGAAAGCTTTGGTGTGCACAAAGACATCTTCAGGCAAGAGTCCCTGCTTGATGAACTCTTGTTTCTTGCGCTCTAGCTCTACCTGGGTGTAAAAGCGCATCTGGGCTTGGGTGTACTCCATCAAAGCCACACTCTGCTCTTGCAAGATTTTAAGGGCATGGGTTTGTATTAAGCTTTGTAAGTGGATTTGGGCTTCTAATTGCATCTCTCTTAGGGTGCGTAGATGAGAGCTATCTTGCAGGGCTTGGAGTACTAGCTTGCGCACATAACTAAAGGATTCTTGTTCAAACTCTTTGGCAACAAGCTTGCCCAGTCTGGTGCGTGCCTTGTGGTAGAAATCATCATGCTGGGCTTGCAGAAAAGAGAGGTCCATCTGCTTAATGGCCTGTTCAATGGCTCCTCTAAAGTCTTGTTCTATGATGGCACTATAATGTGTTTCTAATTCTGTAATGAATTCTTGGATGGTCTGTTGGCGTCTAGTGATTGTTCTATAAGTACCTCCTTACTCAAGCGGGTATTTTTTTTGGAAGTTTCATGTATGAGGACGAGAAGTTTTTAAGGAATTATAATTGTAGATTAAGGGTTAAGCAGATCAAGTCATACAATTGCCCTGTTCGACTTAGTACCTATTCTCCTCTCTTTACACCACCATGGATTGTAAATAACAAGAGCTGTACGAAAAAACTCTATTCTTTAGGACTTAAGATATAACCACGCGACAATTTTTAGTTGTGCTATAATTACCGCATTTGCCCTCTGTGGTACGGAATGACCTTGTAAACGTTTAAATGTGGGGTCTTTCGTGTTAATGTCCGCGGGGTGTTTTTAGTTGGGAAGCCGCTCCTTTTGGGGGGTGTGTTTCACAAAAGCTAGAATAAAGGTTTTTGGAGATGTCATGCAGGCTTTAGCACGATTCGTTTACAAAAGGCTTTTAAACGCCCCTAATCGTGTAGTGTTTAAATTGTGGACCTATGTTCACCGCGGGTTATTAAAACTAGGTGATCCTCAGATCACTTTAACTTTCCGTGGCGTCACTTTTACCATGCCCTTTGCCCACCCGGTTTTTATTTGCCAAAAATATTACCCCTGTTACGACACGATCTTAAAGGGCATTGCCCAACATATCAAGGATCGGTATGGGCGTTTGTCCATGGTGGATGTGGGGGCTAATATTGGGGATACAGCGGTTTTCGCACAGGTGGATGGCGGGGCTTATATGCTTGTGGAAGGGACGACAAATTACGGTGACCTCATCCATACCAACTTAAGTCAGAATCTGCAAACCCCCCTGTACACTGACCAAAACCATCCTAAAAATGCACAGCGATACTATACAAAAACTCCCCAAAACCAAGAAGATAAAAGCTTTCTTGTGTACACAGGAATATTCCTGGGAGAGAGCAATGACTCTCAAGATCACAGCTTAAGGATGAAAGACGGGACGGCTAGTCTTGTGCGGGAACTCAACACTCAACACTCAACACTTCAATCCGCACACTGGATAGTCTGATCCAAGAATGCGGCTTTACCCCTAATTTTATTAAGATTGACACCGATGGTTTTGATTTTAAAATCATGCGGGGTGCGGAACAAACCCTACAAAAGTTCAAGCCTGCGCTTTTCTTTGAGTGGGATCATACCTGTTTAAGTGCCCAGGGCGAAGTTTCTACCGGGATTTTTCCACTGCTGAACAAATTCGGCTACGAACAATTGATTATTTTTGATAATTATGGAAACTTAGTCTGCACGCTTTCTAGTAAGGATATCCTTAACCTCTCTTTGTTAATGGATTATACTCGCTATTCCCAACAAAACCTTGTGCCCTTTTTCGATGTACTAGCCATCCACAAAGACAGCCTCTTTTGCTTTGAAGATTATAAGAAAATCTATGATTCACAAGCCCTCACTTCTCAAGCATTTTAGCCTTTGTACCTACCGCTGTAGCCCCGCTAGGTAAATCTGAAACTACCACCGCATTAGCCCCAATTTTAACATCATTCCCAATCGTGATCGCGCCTAACACCTTCGCGCCCGCTCCCACCACCACGCGATCACCCAAGGTAGGGTGGCGTTTGCCCTTGAGCTTACCCGTGCCTCCTAGAGTTACCCCATGATAAATGGTTACATCATCCCCAATTTGAGTAGTTTCCCCAATCACCACGCCCATGCCATGATCGATGAACAAGCCCCGTCCGATCTTTGCTCCCGGGTGGATTTCTATCCCGGTAATAAAACGCGCCAACTGCGAAAGTGCACGGGCAAGAAAGTAAAAACGCTTTTTGTGCAAAGCGTGGGCCAGGCGGTGGGCAAGCAGAGCATGAATCCCCGGATAGAGCAATAACACCTCCCATTTATTGCGCGCGGCAGGGTCTTGGGCTAGGGCGCGCTTTAGACTATAGTCCAAATCCAGCATCATAAAGTCCCGTAGAGATGTATTTTTCTCCTCCATCAGGGGCGATGGCCAATACGGATTTCCCATTGCCAAAACGGCGCGCTACTTGCAACCCGGCAAAAATGGCCGCTCCTGAAGAAATACCCACTAAAATCCCCTCTTTTTCTCCAAAGAGTTTAGCCGTGTGCATTGCATCGCGCTCATCTACGGCGATCACCTCATCGACCACGCTTTTATCGTAATTGCCCGGTACAAAGCCCACACCAATCCCCTGAATCTTGTGCGGGCTATGCATGCCTCCGCTTAAAATAGGCGATTGGGCGGGTTCTACCGCAATGATTTTAGCGTGATGACTCTGCTCTTTAAATTTGCGTCCCACACCTGCAATCGTACCCCCCGTGCCCACGCCCAGCACAACCGCATCTACGCCGGGCAAATCTTTTAAAATCTCTTGAGCAGTGGTGTCGTAGTGTTTTTGGGGATTGGCCGGGTTTTCGAACTGCTGGGGAATAAAATAACCCTCTTGTTGCCCTAACTCTAAGGCTTTATCAATCGCCCCCTTCGTGCCTTTCGCTCCCTCTGTTAAAATCAGATCTGCCCCATAAGCCCTAATGAGCTCGCGCCTCTCAATACTCATCGTCTCAGGCATCACAATCACCACTTTATAGCCCTTGAGTAGCCCCATTAAGGCTAGGGCAATGCCGGTATTCCCACTGGTAGGCTCGATGATGGTCATCCCCTTAGTCAGTCGCCCATCCTTCTCTGCTTGCTCGATCATTCCCAAAGCGGCGCGATCCTTAACACTCCCACCCGGATTAAACTTCTCTAGCTTCACAAAAAAATCTGCCGATCCCTCTTCTAAAAGGTGGTTAGTTTTCAAAACGGGGGTATGCCCAATGAGCTCCAAAGCATTTGTATAAACCATTTTCAATCCTTTCTATACAAGATGCCCCATGAGTAACACAAAGAAGTTAACTTCTCTCTAAAAAGAGATCCTTTTCACTAATTTGCGCTCCCTCGCTCAAAATGGCCGCACGCTCTACCACGGAGAGCAATTCGCGGATATTGCCATGCCATGTATAACTTAGCATACACTCCTTAGCCTGCTCGCTAAAACTCTTCTCCCCTAAATCATAAGCGCACAACACTTCTTGTAATTTCCACTCCGCTAAGGGCAAAATCTCTTCCTTGCGCTCTCTAAGCGGGGGGATTTTAAGCGGGATGGTGTGCAGTCTGAAAAATAAATCCTCTCTAAATTCCTTAGCGTTGATCTTTTCTTGAATATTAGTATTAGTAGCAGCTATAAAGCGCACATCAATTTTGATAGGCTTATGACCGCCTAACCTTGTAATCTCCTTTTCTTGGATCGCCCTTAAAAGTTTGCTCTGCAATTTCAAGGGCATTTCGCTAATCTCATCTAAAAACACGCTCCCCCTGTGTGCGCTTTCAAAGAGCCCTGCTTTGGCGCTGGTGGCATCGGTGAACGCGCCCTTTTCATAGCCAAATAATTCAGACTCTAAAAGGTGTTCAGGGATAGCTGCCATGTTAATCGCCACAAAGGGCGCACCCTTGCGCTTAGAGTTTTCATGGATAAAGTGAGCAAAAACTTCCTTACCTACCCCGCTAGGTCCTTGTAAAAACACGCTCGCATCAGTAGCTGCTGCCTTAAGGGCTTGTTTTTGTACCGCCTCTAGGGCCTGCGAAGTAGCGATGAAAAATTCCTTTTTACACGCCTTATTGACCGGGTGAACTTTATGAAACTCCAGGACCTTTTTACTACGATAAATGGACTCCAAGAGCAATTCAGGCTTAAAGGGCTTTTGAAAAAAGTCTTTCACTCCTAGGCGAATGGACTCGATAGCTTTGTTAAGCGTGGCGTTCCCCGTAATCACAATCGCTTCATAACGCCCCTCTAATTTGCGCAAGAACTCCAGTCCGTCCATTTGGGGCATATTAATGTCAGTGATGATGAGCTCAAAACTCTCATCTAAAGCCTTAAGAGCGTCTTTAGGGCTCTTAAAGGCGATCACCTCCAAATCCTCCTGGTCGCTAAAAAAGAGCTCCAAACTCTTGCGCATGTTAATGTCATCTTCTACAATGGCAATTTTCATGCTATCTCCTTGTATAAATTTCAAGCACTAATAAGCCCCCCTCTAGGTGCACATTAGCAGGGGCAACCATGCGTAAAGTGGCGTTGTTCTGGTTTTGAGAATTTGTATTAAAACCACTGCTTTCAATGCGTACCTCGCCTTGATACAGACAATCCACCACCTCATCTTGGTAACTTTTTAACAAAATGTCCAGCAAAAAAGGCTCTTGTTTGGGGGAAAGTTTGGGCTCATTGATCGGGATTTCACATGTATAGTGTACCTTGTTGGTATGATCTCTTAGCGCGCGCGTGATCCCAAAAGCTTGACGCTTGGCAACCCCATTGTGCACCTGCATGGCATAAGAGATTACAAACTCCTGCGCGTGCAAAAACCCCACCAGACACACCAATAAAAAGGCTTTACTCGACTTCTTCTTTAGGGCAGGTGCTCGCATAGACCACCTCATCACTCTCTACTTGCACCAACTTAACCCCGCTGGCATTGCGCCCGGTTTCGCGGATTGTCTCCATAGGCATGCGAATCATTTTTCCGCTTTTAGTGAGCAACATCAAATCCTGCCCCTCATCCACACTCACAATCCCCACGAGGTTACCCGTTTTAGGTGTGATCTTCATCCCAATCACACCTAGCCCACCTCGCCCTTGTGCGCGATAAGCTCCTGCTAGAGTCTGTTTGCCTATGCCCTTAGAACTCACACTTAGCAATCGTTGTTCATCTGAACAAACTCCTCCTGCTCCGATCACAAAATCTCCCTCTCTTAAGCGCATACCTCTAACCCCCCTAGCCACGCGCCCCATTTCACGCACATCCTCTATGCCAAAGCGGATACACATCCCCTTAGAGCTGGCCATAAAAAGTTCTTGTACACTAGAGTCGATGATCTTGGCCGTAACCAACGCGTCATTTTCCTCTAATACAATCGCGCGCACCCCCCCTCGAATACGCCCAAAGGCACTGAGCTCTGTGCGCTTGACAATGCCATTCCTAGTAAAAAACACAAGGGATTTATCCGCGTCAAAATCCTTAGTGGGGATGGTTGCCTTGATACTCTCCCCGGGTTGCAAATCTACCAGATTAACCAACGCGCGCCCGATGGCGTTACGCCCCATTTCGGGGATTTTATACACCTTGAGCCAATAGAGTTGCCCGGTATTGGTGATAAATAAAATCGTGTCATGGGTGTTGGCGATGAAAAAAGACTCGATAAAGTCGTCTTCATGGGTGTTGCCCGACATCTTGCCCTTGCCCCCGCGCCTTTGTTGCTCATACACTTTTAGGGGGACGCGTTTCACATAGCCCTTATGACTGATGGTTACAACCATGTCTTCATGAGCAATCAAATCTTCAATGCCGATTCCCTCATAATCCTCTTCAATTTGGGTTTTTCTAGGGGTGCTAAATTTCTCTTTAACCTCTAAAAGCTCTTCTTTGATCAAGGCGTTGAGCTTGTCCGCGCTCTGCAAAATTCCCTCTAAAAGCGCGATTTTTTCTTGTAATTGAGCGTGTTCGCTGGTGATCTTTTCTTGCTCTAGCCCTGTCAGGCGTTGCAAGCGCATGTCTAAAATAGCCTTGCTTTGCTCCTCGCTTAAATGGTGGGTTTGCATGAGCAAGTCCTTGGCCCCCTGTGCGTCTACACTACCTTTAATGAGCGTGATCACTGCCTCGCTGTGCTGCAGGGCAACCTCTAAGCCCTCTAGGATATGTGCGCGCGCTTTGGCTTTTTCTAGTTCGTGAATAGTGCGCCGAATCACCACGCTTTTACGGTGCACTAAAAAGAGTTTTAACAACTCTAGGAGATTAAAAACGCGTGGCTCTTTATTGTAGATAGCGAGCAAGATAATACTAAAGGTGATCTCCATGTTGCTAGATTTATAGAGATGATTGAGCACAATTTCAGAAAACGCGTCTTTTTTGAGCTCAATGACCACGCGCACTCCCTCTCTATCGGATTCATCGCGCACCTCTGCGATACCCTCCACTACCTTATCTTTGGCTAGAGTGCTGATTTGTTCCACCAAGCGCGCTTTGTTGATCTGATAGGGGATTTCCTCAATGATGATAGTCTCGCGGTTATTGTGTTCTTCTACCCGACTTTTGGCGCGCACCTTAATGCGTCCGCGCCCTGTACTATAAGCCTCTAAAATCCCCGCTTTGCCACAAACCACTCCCCCCGTGGGGAAGTCTGGTCCCTGCACAATGTCTATAAGGTCTATTAACTGGACCTGGGGATTTTCCAGCACACAGATCAGCGCATCGATGATCTCATCGGGACGATGGGGAGGGATGGAAGTCGCCATCCCCACAGCAATCCCACTGGAGCCATTGATGAGCAAATTAGGCAGACGGCTAGGCAAAATGTCGGGTTCTTGGAGAGTGCTGTCGTAGTTAGACACAAAGTCGATGGTGTCTTTGTCTAAGTCTCTTAGAAGCTCCTCGCTAGGAGCTGCCATGCGCGCTTCAGTGTAGCGCATCGCAGCGGCATTATCCCCATCGATTGAGCCAAAATTACCCTGCCCATCCACAAGGGGCAAGCGCATAGAAAAATCTTGTGCCATACGCACTAAAGCCTCATAAACCGCGCTATCCCCATGGGGGTGGTATTTACCAATCACATCCCCTACAATGCGCGCGCTTTTTTTATAGGGCACTTTAGAGCCTAAGCCCAGTTCATGCATGGCATATAAAATGCGCCGGTGTACGGGTTTTAGTCCATCTCTAGCGTCAGGCAGAGCGCGCCCCACAATCACGCTCATGGAGTAGTCTAAATAACTCTCTTTTAGGGATTCTTCAATGCGAATGTCTTCAATCTTGGGTTGCAAAACTTCTCCTAGAATACAAAATAAGCTCCCCATACGAGCGCGAAAAACACCAGAGCGATCAGTTGGGCAGCACTGCCCATGTCTTTGGCCTTCTTAGCTAGGGGATGTTTGTGGGTACCGGTAAAATCTACGGCGTTTTCAATAGCACTATTGAGCAATTCGACCACCACGCACAACACTCCGGGCAACACCAACAACGCAAATTGTGCAAAGGTATGCGCCACAAAACACGCCCCCACAAAGCCCAAAAGTGCGAGCAACACGACTTGTTTAAAAGCAGGCTCGTCATGAAAGGCCGCCTTTAAGCCCTCCTTAGAGTAAAGCCATGCTTGTAAAATGCGTTTCAAGGGTGCACCTGTAGGCGTAAGTGGGGCAAAAACTCCCAGGGATTATTAAAAGAGTCCAAAGCTTTAAAATTAGGGTCTTTGTTGTGTAAAGTGAAACCGAAGTGATCTCTTTCATTCTTGGCAAAGGCGTTAAAGGCTTTGATCAATTCTTGGGCGTGCGCGACTTCTTCTTGCAAACCCGCCACCATTAAGCCCACAATCACCACACCTTGAAAAGATTTTTGAATATCTGCTAGAGCTTTATTATAGTCTTTTGGGTCTTTGAGATCGCCCGACTCCTTTAAAAGCGGCAATAAGATGGCCTTAAAATCCTTGCTATTCAAGTCTACATCGAGGGTCTCTACATGCGCTTGCAACGCTTTAAGATCATTGGTTTGTAAGAGAGATTTGAGATTGAGGGGCTTTTGGGGGTCTTTAAGTCGGGCTTTTAATCCCAGTGTATACCCCAAATTTCCAGGAGCCTTGCAATGACTCTGGGTGAAGAGTTCTTCGTTTTTGAGCTGGAGGGCTATAGTGCAATGTGCGCTTTTGGGGGCCCATTTCTGCGTGCTGTGGATGTGCTCTACATCTAGGCCAAACTCTAGTCCATGTGATTTGACTTCGCTCAATCGCACAACTATAGGACCCAAATTAGGATTTTTAACCCCCTCGCTCACGCATCTAATGTGTTTAAACCCCGAGCATTCAAAGGGAGCAGCATGGATATGAGGAGCTAGATGATTTAGACTTTCTTGTAAAGTTTTCTTAATATCATGGCTGAGTTTAAGCCCCACCCCCAACAAGCCCACTGCCAACAACGCTCCTGCAATCACGGCAATACGCAATATTTTTCTTCCCATCAAAATGCAATATCCAATTCTATACTCCCAATATTGTGGTTACGGGGTTGGTCTTTAAAAGTCTTGCTCAAATCAATCGCGCTAAAGGAGAGTCGCGTGCCCCTGTAGGCAATGGCGATCCCAATTTCAGCATTATAGAGAAAATAGGGCAGAGCAGTGATTCCCCTTGTAGTGGGGCTATTGCCCTGCACAAAAATATCAACGGGTTGGAATTTCCCTGTTGCCCCTGCAAAGATATATAACGAAAATTTATCGCTCACGGGCATCCCCCCGCTAAAACCCGTGTTGATCTTATTAGGTCCAAAATCTACGCTCAGATTATAGCCCAAGCGCAACATTGAACCCACCTTGAAATGCGTGATTGCATTGCCCAAATCCATGCCTGCCCCTGCAAGCATATCCACATCAAAAAAACGACTCTTAAGAAGGGGAATTTTTTGTAGCCAAGAATAGTGGAATTGAAAGATAAATTCGTTGGCAATCTGAGAACCCCAACCTAAGAATTTTGGGTCATGCGCCCAAGTGTGGATCAAATCCTGGGTTCTGCCTGCTAGAGAGCCCGGCCCCACAGTGCCCATAGAGATAGCCAAAGTTTCTAGGGTGTGCTCACTTCTTTGCAAGATTCCTAGTTGGGCGCGCAACCAACCCCCATAGAGATGATCACCTCTTACTGGGGTGGTGAGTGTGCGGTGGGCTAGAGTGGGGGTGAACATGGTTTGGGTTAGATAGAGGGTGAAGCGCGTTACCTTGGGCTTTTTGATCTGCAAACTCAAATAATCCATCCAAGACATTTTGGACTGCTTGAAATCGTATTCCTTGCTCGCCCAGCCGATGCGCGTGCCCGCCGTATAATAACGATCGATGTAGGGGTTGATATACCCATCATTCTCAGTGAGCAAATCGATGTACTGCTTTTTATAGGCACTTGGAGAGGCCGCACTTAAGCTGGACAACAAAAAGAGCAAGGGGGGCAGGCAACGCATGGGTTTTATTATAGCAAATTTTCATGTTTTGACTGCTAGCATGCATGCTTGTTTATACCAACATAAGGATTCCTATGTATTCCAAGCAAATCACCCAGATTCAAGAGTCCAGCACCATTGCTATCACTACTTTAGCCCAAGAATTGAAAGCGCAGGGCAAGGATATTTTGAGTTTTAGTGCTGGCGAACCCGATTTTGATACCCCAGAAAGTATTAAACAAGCCGCTGTTCAAGCTATTCAAGAAGGACATAGTAAATACACTCCTGTCAAAGGAATTCCAGAACTGCTTAAAAGTGTGAGTACGAAATTTCAACAAGAAAACCAACTCGATTACCGCCCCGATGAAGTGATGCTTTGCAATGGGGCTAAGCAATGCCTCTTTAATGTATTCCAAGCTCTGCTTAATCCGGGTGATGAGGTGATTATCTCTACACCCTGCTGGGTTACCTACCCCGAGTTAGTGCGCTATAGTGGAGCTAAAGCAGTGTTTCTACCCACTACTGAAAAGAGCGGTTTTAAAATCACTCCCGCTCAGCTAAAAAGCGCACTCGCACCCCAAACTAAATTTATCGTGCTGGCTAGCCCTTCTAACCCAACTGGCATGGTTTACTCTAAAGAGGAGCTTGAAGCTCTAGCCCAAGTGATCGCCCCCTCTAACGCCTTCGTAGTGAGCGATGAAATTTATGAAAAACTGGTTTATGATGGCGCGTTTTACGCCTTTGGGGCGTTGCCGGGCATGTTGGAACGCACCATTACCATTAATGGACTTTCCAAAGCCTTTAGCATGACCGGCTGGCGCGTGGGCTATTTGGGCACCAAAGATAAAACTTTACTCAAGCACATGGTTGCCCTGCAAAGCCATAGCACTTCTAATATCAATTCTATTGCCCAATACGCCGCGCTTAAGGCTTTAAGTGGAGTGGCTAACGCCGATGTGGAACGCATGCGCCTAGCCTTTAAGGAACGGCGTGATTTGGCTTGTGCGAGGATCAACGCCATTCCTGGTCTAAGTTGCCTCAAACCCCAGGGAGCCTTCTATTTGTGGATTAAAATCCCAGGAGCTAGTTTGGAATTTTGCCAAAACCTTTTAAAAGACCAAGGGGTCGCGCTCGTGCCCGGAGTAGCCTTTGAGATGGAAGGTTTTGTGCGCATGTCCTATGCCTGTTCCATAAAGCAAATCGAAAGTGGGCTAGAGAGATTGCAAAAGTTTATGCACGCTTAGAGTTGTTGGGCTAATAACACTTCTTGGATGACATGGGCTTGGTCTTGTTTGCACACCTGAATCACCACATCGATCGCGCTTTTCACATAACGCTCAACAATGTTTAGGGGGAGGCGTTGGTGGTTACCCATTTCCAAATTGAGCGCGATAGCCTCCAATACCTGATCGACCCCATTAGCATGTAAAGTAGCCAGCATTCCCTTATGCCCCGTATTCCCAAAACGCAAGAAAAGCAGGGTGTTACGAGTATCAATTTCCCCCACCATCAAGCGATCGGGACGCATGCGCACCGCCATATTGAGCGCGTCTTCATAGCGCAGGTTTTGCTCGCCCTTGTTCACCAAGAGTCCCACAGCGTTTTCAAAGCCACTCAAATCCAATTCCTGGCTATCTTCCACACTCACAACGCGCGTTTGCTTAGGGACATAGGCTAGAAGGGCGTTGAGTAGGCTTGTTTTTCCACTCGCCGTGCCCCCGCTAATGAGAATATTATACCCCTTGCACACCATGTCTTGTAAGTCCGCATAATTATATGCACATTGCGCCCCGAGTCTAAAGGCTTGTAGACTGAAAGTTCGCGCACTGGGCACACGGATATTCAAGCTAATTTCTTGGGTGGTTGTGATGCTGAAGTGATTAGCGCTCACGCGGTAACGACTAAAGGGTAGAGAGGCATTGAGCATGGGATACTCTCGATCAAAACGCATGCCATAATAACTGGCTAATTGTTCGCAAAAACGCAGTAAGAAACCCCTACTCAATGCGGGCTCTTGCACTTTTTGACACGATCCATCTAGCTTATAAAGCCAAATCTCCCTCTCTCTATTGCTCACAAGTTCGCTAATGTCACTCTGCAAATAGGGGTTTAGCGCCTCAATATGCGCCTGCAACACCCGATGGGTGGTCAACATCGTCTTAGAGCAAGCTGGAGGTCTTGGGGGGTATCAATGCCTATACTTTGGCTTTTGACAACGCTGACCCCAATGGGTTTATGGTGGTAGAGCGCGCGGAGTTGCTCGAGTTTTTCAATTTCTTCTAAGGGGCTTTTTTCCAGCGCGCAGAATTCCAAGAGGGTGCGCGCACGAAAACCATAAACACCAATATGCCCGTAGAAAGGGCATTCCCGCCCATCACGGCTGAAGGGAATGGGTGCGCGTGAGAAGTAAAGCGCGTGCTGTGCGCCCAAGACCACTTTGACCACATGGGGATCGCGGGCTTCTTCTGAGGCAATGATCTTAGCGCAGGTGTGCATAAAAGGGGTTTTTTGGGCGTGCTCTAAGAGAGTGGCGATCACCTCAGGTTCTAAAAAGGGTTCGTCAGCCTGCACATTCAACACCACGCTCTCAGGCGCAAGTTGGAGGATTTGGCAGGCCTGCGCACAGCGATCCGTGCCACTTGGGTGCTCAGGGCTGGTTAAAATAGCACGTAAGTTAAAATCTTCACACACCCGCAAAATTTTCACATCATCGCACGCCACTACCACCTCATCTACTTTCTGGGCATTACGAGCCGTGCGCACCACCATGGGCAAGCCCTTGATGTCTGCGAGGAGCTTTTGGGGAAAGCGACTGGATTGTAATCTGGCAGGAATTAAAATCATGTCCCCATGGTAGTCTTTTTGAGCTGAACTTGCAAGGACAACAATGGGCGAGTCCAAATATCTTTAGCATTTTGAGAGCTTCATGGGATTTAGAAGGGCATTTCATGTGTATCTTGTGCTACAATGCTTAATGTGAGTTGTGCATTCTCGATAAAGGTCGATACTTCAAGCCTATGCGGGTGTGCAGGCCAGTAAATTAACGCTAGTTATTCCCGTAGTTTAAGCCTGCGGGCTTAACGCAAATGGGAAATGGATATGTTGGGGTTTATATCGCGGTTTTTAGGGGTGGCGTTGTTGGTTCTCTCTGTGGGCATAGCCAAAGAAATTAAAGAGGTTCATGTCGCTGGAGCGGCTAATCTCACGAAGGCTTTGGAGGCTATCAAGCAGGCTTTTTTGAAAGAACATCCGAGTGTCAAGGTGTATTTGAGTTTTGGGTCTTCGGGCAAGTTATATAATCAAATCCACCAAGGTGCGCCCTTCGATCTCTTTGTGAGTGCAGATAAAAAACGCCCCCTGCGCTTGAGTGAGGACAAAATTACCCCCTACACGCCCAAGGTTTACGCAAAGGGTGTGCTCGTACTTTGGAGCAAAACGCGTGTGATACCCTCCTTAGAGGTTTTGAAAAGCTCTTTTGAGCACCTTGCTATGGCTAATCCAACCCTAGCTCCCTATGGCAAGGCTAGTATGGAAGTGCTTGAAAAACTCCAGCTTGCCCAAATTCTCAAGCCCAAAATTTTACTAGGCAATTCCATCGCCCAAGCCAATCAATATGTTGCTAGTGGAGGAGCTGAGCTAGGCTTTAGTGCGTTATCCTTAATGAGTCGCCACGATTCTAGGCGCTATTACATCGTGCCCAAAGAGTATTACCAACCCATTGAGCAAGCTCTAGTACTTACCAATGCGGGAGGAAAAAACCCTCTTGCCAGAGAGTTTGAGCAATTCATTCTTGGGCAGATAGGGCGTGATATTCTAAAAAATTACGGCTACATTGTGGATTAGTGGATCACGCCTTTTTCACCACTCTCAAACTCACCTTTGCCCTAGCCACTTGCACAACCCTCATCTTGCTCCCCATTGGACTAACTTTGGGGGCTTATTTGGCTCACAGACAGGGCTTGCTCAAAACTCTTTTAGAAACCCTCACTTGGATGCCCCTAGTGCTCCCCCCCACAGTGCTAGGATTCTATCTTTTATTGCTCCTATCCCCCACAAGTCCCCTCGGGGCGTTTTTAGCAAAAAACCTACACTTACGCTTAGTCTTTAACTTTGAGGGGCTCGTCTTGGGCAGTGTGATTTTTTCTCTGCCCTTTATGGTCAACCCCATCCAACACGCTCTAGCTAATTTACCCCCCTCAATCAAAGAAGCCAGCTACACTTTAGGTAAGGGCAAAATTTTTACCTTTTTTAGAGTGCTCTTGCCCAATATTAAACCCAGTTTGTGGTTGGCGATTACCACTACTTTTACCCATACTATTGGAGAATTTGGAGTGGTGATGATGTTAGGGGGGGATATTGAGGGAAAAACGCGCGTGGCCAGCGTGGCAATCTTCATTGCTTCAGAAGCTAATGAAGACGCGCTGGCTAATCAATACGCCTTAGTACTCTCTAGCGTGAGCTTTGCTTTGCTCTTTGGGATACTCTGGTGGCAAAAGAGGAGTAGGGTGCTCTAGTAGGTAAAAGTTTTTGTGCTCAAAAAATTGTGCAACAATCTGCACGCGGACAGGGGGATGAGCGCTTCTAAAAATCCCTAAATCTTGGACAATGATCAGGGGTTGAATACTCTCCCCACCCACGAGTCGCTCGCGCACATAGAGCTCTTGATCGTAACACAACTTCAAATCTGATAAGGATGTGGGCGGTATTTGGAGCAGTGCGCTAACTCCGCGCATATCTAAAAATAGCGTGTCATCTTTAGGAGAAAGCCCCACCTCCAGCGTGAGGGGTTTAACCTCTAAGTTATGCTCTTTAGCGAGTAATTTCTGGGCTAAAGTAGGTTCAAGCGTGATAACTTGGACGCGCAAATCTTTAATAAGGACCTTTTTGCTTGTAGAGCGGTTGAGAATCACACTGGGGAGGAGCTCTTGATCCAAGTGCACATGGGCGCGTAAGAGAAGATAGCTTAGGGCACTTTGCTGCAGAAGCTCATAACCCTGTGCGTGTGCTTCCAAGACATCGCGTCGTTTAAAAAGTTCTAGGCGGCGGGGAATGCCAGCAGGATGGATTTGACCATTGAGTGGGCTCATTAATTCAATACAAGGCTTATCTTGTGCCTCTCTTTGCGCGTTTAAAGCAAAGCGACATCCACAGTAATTTTGTCGGTAGAGTTTATCCCGCTTAGCCATGGCATTCTGTCTCTCCACCCCTCCCTTAGCGCGCGTGTTATGGTAAATAAATTCTAAGCCGTAACGCGCTCCAATTGCTTCACCCTGAGATTTAAGAATAATCTGTTCTTTCATGGGGCTGGAGAGTAGAGTCGTGCTAAAGTGCTCAATTCCGAGCATTAGAGCCATTTTGGCACTGGCCTCCAGACGCACATCAAAACAGACATTGCAACGAGCTCCCTTTTCACGCTCCTCCTCCAATCCTTGAATAGCCTGTAGCCAGGCATCCAGCGCATAATCCCCTTCTATAAGAGCCATATCTAGCATTTTGCACGAACGCTTGGCATCTTGCAGACGCAACTGGTATTCCTCATGGGGATGGATATTAGGATTATAAAAAAATCCGGTAAACTGCGTTTGAGGGTAGAGTTGCCGCAGTTCTTGTAAAAAGAAGTGGCTATCCACTGCACAACAGATGTGTACCAACATTTTAGGACAAGTCATTTTTTTAGCACCATGTAAATGTAATAACCCACCCCTCCTACCAACACTCCTCCTAAAAAGATGAGCATCAGAACATCTAACCATCCCATCAGGATCCCTTTGAGGCTTCCTATTCAAGCGCAACTATTCTTACAGACCTATAAAATCCCACAAAACTTTGCAAAAACCTACAAAGCTAGGATTTCTGCTGTCATTCTCGTTCCATCCACACCTGCTCTCACCAAAACACAAGATCTTGCCCTTTGGTTTTGAAGGTGTCAAGCGTTCCGCATGTCTACAAGCGCCGATGTAGCGGACTCTGCCTACCAAAGACAATGTTTATTTTAGCAAAAATTGGGATTTTTGTGGAAAAACAAAGCTATAACGAAATTCCACACGATTTTATAGAATTTTATCTGAACGCGCGTAAAACTCCGCCCTTTAGGGCTTAAGATGTAAGCGCACTCTAAGAAAAGAAAGGCTAACCTTGCAATAGGTAAGTGAGGTTAGTGAAAACCTGATGTGGCAGAGTTGGATGCGCTCATTCTGGCCACTAAAAACTAGCACGATGACAGGTTGGCAACTAATCTCCGCCCATATCAGTGGGTCTGTAAGTCTTTTGGGTTAGGGACTAGCCTTGCGGACTATAAACAGCAAAGCCTTTGTCAGCTCAGAAACGCTGGTTTCTGTTAGTTAGGAAGCTCCTCCCTTTAGGGAGGGGCGGTTCACTCAACTGTCTCCAACCCCCATAGAGAGGGGGCAGAGAGGCAGAACCTTACTTTTTGTCCTTAGCCAAAGAGTGGATGTATTGGTCGGCCAAGTACAAGCCATGCCCGCTTTCACCCATCAACTTAATTTTGTCCAAAATATTCTTGAAGAGCACTTCTTCTTCGTGCTGTTCAGCCACATACCACTGCAGAAAATTGAAAGTAGCATAGTCTTTGGCAACAAGCATTTTGTCCACAAGAGTGTTGATCGAATGTGTGATGTGCTGTTCGTGCTTGTAAGCCTTTTCAAAGACTTCAACTAAACTTTTAAATTCGTGTTCGGGGGCCTTGACCTCTTTGAGCTGTACACCCACTTCGTTCTCATTCAAGTAAGTGATGATTTTGGTGGCATGCGCATACTCATCACTTGCATGTTCAAACAAAAACAAGCCAGCACCATCAAAACTATGGGTGTAGCACCAAGAACTCATGCTCATGTACAGATTAGCTGAGAAGAACTCGTCCATCACCTGCGCATTAAGCAACTTAACTGTGTCTGAAGGCAACATGAAAACTCCTTTGTATTAGTTTGTATCATTATTATAGTATAAATGAGAAACAAAGTCAAGGGTTTTGGAACCCTTTTCTCAAAAAGTTTACTTCATAAGAACGCTCCTACTAAAAATTTGGTCACATAGTAGGCGATACAAGAGAAGATATAGGCCACTATTGTGGTGAAAGCGAATAGGTAGAACACGAATTTCGTTCCTCCAGCCTCCTTGCCAAAGGTAATTGTGGCAGCAAAACAGGGAATGTAAAACATCACAAAGACGATAAAGGCAATGGCAGAGGGGGCATTGACATGTTTTTTGAGCGCTCCACGGAGGGACTTAGAATTCTCATCAGTATCCCCGAGCGAGTAGAGAACACCCAAGGTGGAAACCACTACCTCTTTGGCCATAAACCCTGCCACTAACGAAACGGAAAGTTGCCAATCAAAATCCATCGGCTTGAAGAGAATATCAATACCGCGACCCACGCGTCCTATCAGACTATTTTCTGTAATGTCCTGCTGTTTTTTTTCTTCAAGAGCTTTGATAGCCTCCTCTTTGGCACTAGCCTCTAAATTACCCGCTTCAATGCGATCTATCTGTGCCTGGTAATTCTCTAGCACCTTAGCGTCCTGAGGGTAGTTAGAAGCAAACCAGATGAAGATTGCCCCCCCTAGGATATAAGTGCCCGCTTTTTTAAGGTAGGAGATACTTTTTGTGTAAATGCTATACCAAACGACTTTGGGACTGGGCATGCGGTACTTAGGCATTTCCATCACAAAGGATTCTTCCTGACCTCTAAAGACACTTAGTTTTAAAAATTTGGCCATTAAAAGTGCCACAACAGCACCCAGTACATAGATCAAAAAGAGAACTAAACTGCCATATTTCTCCGGAAAAAACGAACCCACAAACAGCACATAAATAGGCAAACGCGCGCTACAGCTCATAAAACCGATTACAAAGAGAGTTACCAGGCGTTCATGCTGGTTTTGCAAGGTACGGGTGGCCATGTAAGCGGGCACAGAACACCCAAAACCCGTGACAAGAGGAATAAAACTCTTGCCATGCAGACCAAACTTGTGAAAAATTCCATCCAATAAGAATGCTACACGACTCATATAACCCGTGGCCTCTAAGAGCGAAATACCCAAATAGAGCACCACAATCAGTGGCAAAAACGAGAGCACTGCCCCCACGCCTCCAACGATACCATCACCCAAGAGCGAACCAATTTGCTCATTGCCTGCATGTGCCTTGATAGTGTCTGCGAGCCAAGCAAAACCATCGTCCACGTAAGTTTGTAGCCCTCCACCCACTAAAAAACTCATATAAAAGACCACAAACATAAATGCCAAGAAAATGGGAACACCATAGATGGGATGCATGAGGTATTTATCAATGCGTTGTGTGTAAGTGGACATACCCTGTGTGCGGCGACAGACCTTGTTGGCCAAAGCGCGACAGAATTGAAACGCCTCTTCTTTGGAAGCAGCGGGGAGATTTCTCATCTCTTTTCCGTTGCGGTGCAGAGTAATGAGCTGATCTAAGAGAGGATCCATGTTAAAATGTGTACTGGCAGAGGTGGGAACACATGGCACGCCTAGGTCTTTAGAGAGTAGGTCTATGTCAATCTTCAACCCCTCTTTTTCAGCCTCATCCCACATATTGAGCGCCATGAGCACCTTGTGAGGGGTGTTGAGTAGCTGGGTGCTCAGACTCAAATTGCGTTCTAAATTGGTGCAGTCGAGCACATTTAAAATGAGATCGAAGCGTTCATTTTCTAAGAATTGCTTACTCACTTTCTCTTCAATGGTAAAATCATTCAGGGCATAAATGCCTGGAAGATCCACGATCGTGATTTTAGTGTCCTTGTAGGTGGTGCTTACCTGCATTTTTTCTACAGTAACTCCAGCAAAATTCCCTACCTTTAAGTGCGCTCCGCTGATTGCATTGATGAGGGAACTCTTGCCTACATTGGGTTGTCCCACTAACGCCACGACGATTTCTTCCATCGCTCAACTCCAAAATCTAATTTTAATTCTTAAAATCAGTCGCGGATTATAGTACATAAAGCTGAATTTTTACTGACATACCTAGAACAGAATAGACCCTTGTAGAGAAATATATGGTGAAGCAAAGCAACCAGTAGGTTAAACTTCAAGCCAAACTCTATATTGAGACTTGACGCACTTCCCATAGCTTGAGTTACGCGGGAGATTGCTAGATTATCAAGATTTGCTCGCCAGACGGGTTTTAATGCCTCGAGTTTTTAAAAAGTGGAGCGGTAGAAAAGGCTATTATCAAGAATGTTGTATGCAATTCTGATTAACTAGCACTACAAGAAGGTTTTTTGCGTTAGCTGTGGAAAGTGTTTCAAACTTCAAAACGTTTGTTGTTTTCATAGCCATGATCCATTAGATGTGCTAGCTGCAGGATTCGACAAGCGCCTTCCAGGAGATCAAAAATTTTGAGTAAACCCTGCAGTTCGCGTTGATATGCCACGACTCCGCAGCCTTTGATAAAGATATAGGGCTGCGCATTTTCTTGTAAATAACGCAGGATATCCACTGGAGCGCGCTCTTGCCAATCTTTGTAGCTCTTGGGATCATAAATTTCTATTTTCTGCCCCAATAGAGCGCAGCCCAGGTAGTCTAAAGGAATCAGGTGTGTATGCGTGAGAGAGTAGGCAATGGCATAGGGAGGGCGTGCATAGGCGATAAAACGGGCTTCGCTAAAAGATTGATAAATGCTAGCATGGATGGATGTATCACTGCTAGCCTCTTGCCAACGATAATCTGGTGTGTCTTGTGAAACAATGAAAGAGTCTGTATCCAAATTATCCAAGATGGCATCGTGCTTATTGATCACGAAACGGCGCGTGCTGATCCGTGCTGAAATTGAGCCCTTGAAAGTGCTAAAAAAGCCATTCCTAAACATGGAGAGAGAGACTTTTTGGAGTTGCTTCAATAAAGCAATCTCCACTTCGCGCACATAAACATTCATGGCGATCTCCTAAAAGAAACCCATGCTAAATCACCCGAGTTTAGGGTCGGTGGAGATTTGAACGCAAGGGTAAGAGTATGAGAGTCTTGGCAGAGCACCTTAGCCAGCAAGCCTAACGCGCTTGATTGTTCTAAAAAGCGCTCCCATGTACTTATGTTACAGCGGTGTATGCCTTGCTTAGCATCGATGTGCACCACATAGTCAGCAAGCGCATAGGCTTCGTGCAAATCATGGGTAACCAAAAGAATTGTGAGTTTAAAATGCGTGCTCAAACGCTTAAGTTCAGCTTGAAATTTAGTGCGTGTAGGCATGTCTAGCGCGCTCAAGGGTTCGTCCAATAATAAGAGCGCGTGAGGGGTTTTAAGCGCACTCAAAAGAGCGCGCGCAAGAGCCACACGCTGTTTTTGCCCACCTGAAAGGGTGTGGATGGATCGCCCTAAGAGTCCTGCAAGTTCCATGAAATTCACTACTTCCTGCAACATATGCGAATCCTTGTTGCCAAAACGCAAATTATCATGCACATTTAAATGAGGGAAGAGAGCCCCATCTTGAAAAACAAAACCTAGCGCGCGTTGCTGGGGAGGCATGCAAAATCGTCTTCGTGTGTCCAGCCACAAGGTGTTTTGGAAACGCAAAGTGCCTTGATCGGGTTGCTCAAGTCCTGCAACAAGGCGCAATAGCGTGCTTTTGCCAACACCTGAGGGCCCAAATAACACACTAATTTGTTCTGAAGGAAGGGAAAAATATGCCTCCAAACAAAAGGAGCCCTGCGCGCCCATTAACTGTTTGCTTAGAGCAAGTTCTAACACCTATTGCCGTCTTGAGAAAGTGATTCCATAAACTTCGTTGCGGACTTCAAAGAGGGGGTCTTTGGGTGGTTCAATTCCATTAGGCAGAGTGCTCGGCATAAAAACTTCTGGATTGCATCCATGTCCGCTATAAGCACTCACTTCTAAATGCCCTAATTCCACTTCTTTATGCTTGCCATGCCATAGCTTAGTGGTGTCATCAATGGGGTCTTTAGGATTGGCCAAAATGAGAGTCAATTTATAGTCCACGGGACGTTTGGCTATTTGATCTTTAAAATCCTGTTCTAAAAAGTTGCCCTTGGCTTTTTTTAAAGCTTCTGGGCTTAAGGTGCGCACACCCTCCAAGGGCTGTAGAGTAAAGCGGGCTGGTATCAGCTCGCCCTTGGAGTCTTTAAAAAAGAAGGTATGGATGCTGTAATAGGGGGTGTGTGCCACACTGGAAGTTACTCCCACGCCCTGCATATAGTGGGCAAAATTGCGATAAGAGGGCACTTTTTGAGTCATCTCCTTAATGTAGGCGTGATCGACCTTGCCCTCTTTGGGAATACGCATCTCAAAGAAACGCCCAAATTCTTCTGGAGTGCGCGCAAAATTAATTGGGGTATTAAGCATGACCATGGTCCAAGTTTCCTTGGAGCCTTCCAGAGTTACAGCGATGCCCCGCACTTTAGAGGCGTCGCTCGCATGTAAATTACCCCCGCCTAGCGAATAGCGTACCTGCGCTTTAAGAGAGCTATCTTGTAAAAGAGGGATTTGAAATTTTGCCGCATTTTTAGCATAGGACACAAAGCGTCCTGTGGCGCAGAAACCCTTGGCATGGTTGATTTTTTTATGTGGCTGTGCAGACTCGCCATTGAGGCGGTAAAAAATGTCGGCGATCTTTTGTGCATTGTAGACCTCTGTGGCGTAGGCGCAACTCAATAGTGCCCCAAATAGTGGGATCAAAGCCCATTTCTTAAAACTCTGCATATAACTCCTCCTCTAATCTTTCTGCTTACTCTCTAAGTCTTGTAATTTTTGCTCCAGCACACTTATGCGTTGCTCTAAGTGTTCTAGTCTTGTATCTGCGTGCGGAGATTCTTCCTGAACTGTTTGCTTTTTGAACAAACTGAGCAGCACACCCCCGCCCAGCACCCCTAAAACGATGTAAAGACTGGCCGTGGGACTGATTTCCAAGCCAAATCCAAAAAGATGCTTGGTCGCGCCTAAAATGAGCTTGAGGCTGATAAAACCTAGCACGATCACCACGCTTTTTTCTAAATAGACTAAATAGCCTTTAAGCACTTCTAGGACAAAATACAAGCTGCGAAGCCCCAAAATCGCAAACATCATCGCGCTGTAAATAATCAAGGGTTCTTTACTCACGGCAATCACGGCAGGCACGCTATCAAAGGCAAACATCACATCACTCAATTCGATTACGGCAAGACAGAGAAATAGGGGTGTAGCGATGAGTTTGGCCTTTGCAAAGGCGCTTTGGCGGTGGAAAGCGTCCACCTCTTGGCCCTCTAAATCCTTTTCTAAATTCTGTAATTCTGACTTTTTGAGGAAAAAATCATGCCCAACCAATTTAGGGTAAACAGGGAAAAACTTATACACTAGTTTGTAGGCCATGTGCTGGGAATAGTCTTCTTCCTTGTGCTCTGTCTCTTCCTGATTTTGATTCTTGAGCATGACCACACAACTATAGCCGACAAGAACGCCAAAGAGAATTTCTATATAACCTGAGAGGTGCAAGAGACCGCTGCCAATCAAGACAAAGATCAATCTAAAAATAATCGCCCCCAAAATGCCGTAATAGAGCACACGGTGGCGGTAAATATCTGGGATTTTAAACCATGCAAAAATGGCCATAATCACAAAGAGATTGTCTACAGAAAGGGCCTTTTCTAGCACATAACCCGTTAAAAAGAGCGACATACTCTCCTTGCCATCATGCCAGAGCAAGTAGAGTGCAAAGATCAAAGCTGTGGCGACCCAAAAAATAGACCAAAGTCCTGCACTCTTGAGAGTAACCACTTGGTCTTGTTGGTGCGCCTTGAAGTCAATAACAAGCGCAACCACCATGAACACAATGAATACAAGTACATCCAAGCCCATCTCATGCCCCCTGGGCGTCTAAGAATGCACCATCACTAAAGCTATTGGCGTGCACATTGCAAAAAGCGTTTTTAAGTGAAGTAAAAAGAGTAGGATTATTGCGCTCCATTTCTTGTAAAAAATACTTGGTAGCGGAGCGGGCAATGGGGGGTTTGTCTGAATCGGGTTGTTTAGCCGGACAATTGCAATCAGGGGCGGTGGGGATGTTTTGGGATTTGACAAAGTCAATACTTTGGCGCTCACGGATGTGAATCAACGGGCGGATCACAAAGAGCCCATTTTCGGCCTTGTAAATGGGAGGCATGCTCCGTAAACTCCCATTGTAGGTGAAATTCATAAAGAAACTCTCCACAGCGTCATCCAGGTGATGGGCTAGGGCAAGCTTGTTGTAGCCATTTTCAAGGGCATAATTGTAGAGCACTCCCCGACGCATGCGCGAACAAAAACTGCAATAAGAACTCTGTTCGCGTCGCTTTTCGCGGATGGTTTGGGCAATATTGGTGTGCACAATCTCATAGGGGATGTTTTGCTCAACACAGAGCTTGGAGAGCCATGCTAAATCTTCATTCAGACCATAATGCACGGTAACAGCCTTAAATTCGAATTGAAAGGGAGCATGCGCTCGCATGCGCGCAAGCAAGCAGGAGAGTAGGATCGAATCCTTGCCTCCGCTCAAACCTACCAATACTCGATCACCCTGACTGATGAGCTCATAAGTCGCGTTAGTGCGCCCGACAACATTGAGAATCTTTTTACTGATCGTGTAAGACATGCATATCCTTTTTAAGTGGAGTAAGGTTTTCTAAACGCTTTAGAGTATTGAATAATCTGTTCTTCACTGAGTGAAGAAGCATCGTATTTGACAATAATGGTGTTTTGACTTTCGTTGACATACCATTCAATGATCCCGGGAATTTCTTCTAAATTGCTAAAGCGGGCACGCTCAAAAGCATCTAAGGGGAAGTAGACATTTTTCTGTTTGTTAGGATTGTTCATGCAGAGTACCAAGACAATCCACACCGCACAAACCCCCACTACAATGCACGCCGATGTTTTGACTCCCAAGTGCGTGTAGCCTATTCCCCCTAGGAGGCCGCCTACAAAAGAACCCGTGTAGCCATAGGTAACAAACATACCCAGCACCAGTCCACGCTGGTGGGCTTTGGCAAATTTACTCGCCAGGGATTGCATGATGGGTTCTAGCGTGCCAAAACCCGCAAAGAAAACCATGATTCCAGTGATAAAGAGCCAGGCAGTGGGGGATTGTATATTATGATCGGCATAAGCTAGACAGGCATAGGCGATTAAAAACATGCACACGCCGACTAAAAGCACGGCTTTGGCTTTGCCAAATTTCTCGGCAATAATGGCTGCAGGTGCCATGCTCACCATACCCAGCAGCGCCCCTGCTGTGTAAATTTTCCAGAGTACACCCTTGTCCATCTTGAACTCGTGCACAATGGCTAGGGGAATTAGTACAAAGATTAAGGTCATTAAACATTTTTCAAAGAAAGAACAGCTGTTGATGATCAGAATATCTTTGTTTTCCAATGCAGCGCGGATTGTGGGTTTTTCTTTCAAGGCGTAGAGAATCTTGGGGGTTTCTGGAACTTTGAGCATGAGTGCCATAGAGATCAGACTTAACAAAGCCGTTAGCATGAAAAGCCAACGCACTCCAAAGGCCATCCCCATACTTGGTCCGATGACCATTGCTGCTGTGAAGCTCAAAAAAATTCCACCGCCCATCAAAGCCATGGCATGGGTGCGTTTTTCCTCGGGCACAGCATCTGCCACCATCGCACTCAACACCCCGCCCATTGCCCCCACTCCTTGCACCAAACGCCCCACTACTAGCCACATAATAGTGTGGGCAAAAAAACAAATGACAGACCCCAATGTAAAAATACCTAGACACCATAAAACCACACTTTTACGGCTATATTTGTCGCTCAGAGCACCAATGGGGGTTTGGAAAAGAATTTGGGTTAAATACGCACCCCCCACCGCAAGCCCCATCACCAACCCGCTGGCTTGGAAACTTGCCGCATAAAGGGAAATGACAGGTAGAACAATGAAAAGCCCTAAGAAGCGTAAAGAAGACACAAAGACTAAAGGCGAAATTTGTGGGAGCATCATGCTAACCTTAGCAGAAAATCAAGAAGGTGGTTTAGCAAAAACCTGTTGGCAGGCATTCTTATCGTGATCAAACACGCAGGCGCGTTGGAGTTGTTCAAAAGCTCTCGTGCGCTTGGCATCTGTTTCTTTTTCCACCTGGCGCATTTGGTAACTATAAACCCCATAAAACGCTACACCCGCGACGAATACAAACAGCAAATCCGAAAGCTTGAACTTAGGACAAAATTTGCACGCCATATAGCTTCTTTTTTGCTACTATAGCATGTTTTCAAAACAAACTAAGGAGTGCTCTTGAGCAAGATTTTCAAAATTATCACCGTCCCCCTAGATTTCATCACGAGGTATTTTAAAAGTCTAGTGTTCCTTTGTCTTCTTGCCTTTCTGTTTTTTGGAAGCAAGCATGAAACGCAATTCCCCCCTAATCTAGCCACTCTCCATATTTATGGGCCTATTTTTGAAAGTGAAAGTTTTCAAGAGCGGATTCAGGATATTTTAAAAATGCCCAGTATCAAAGGGGTCTTGTTGGTGATCGATTCCCCTGGAGGGAGCATTAGCGCAAGTGTGGAGCTCAGTGACCTCATCGCCGAACTGAATAAAGAAATCCCTGTTGTAGCGTATGTGCGCGGTGTCATGGCTAGTGGAAGCTACTACGCAGGCATGATGGCGCATAGAGTGTATGCTAATCGAGGCGCGCTTGTGGGGTCTATTGGGGTGATCTTTGAGGGCATGGATGTGTCGGTCCTGATGGATAAGCTAGGCATCAAAACCCAGGGAATTGCAAAGGGGCAATACAAAGAGGTAGGCACCTTTACGCGCGCGTGGACAGACAAAGAGAAACAGTATCTAAACAATCTGCTAGAGGCACAGTACCAAATGTTTGTCAACGATGTGGCAAAAGCACGCAAACTCGATCTTAAAGATGCCTCCACTTTTGCGGAGGGCAAGATTTTTAGCGCGCGGCAAGCCTTAGAGCTCAAGCTCATTGATGAGATCGGTACCTATGACCAAGCAGTTGCAGAATTGCAAAGCTTAAGCGGCGTGAAAGAACCTATTTGGCTTCAAAAAGACAAATGGGAAGTGCTGGTCGATCGTGTCCTCAAGTCCACCAGTCAGGCCTTAGTCCAAGCTTTTAGTTATCAAATGCGCTAGATACAGCAGAATACTAGCCCCTACCAGCTTTATGGGGCTGGTGGCAGGACACGCTTGCCTTGAATGTAGAGTGCGCGCACTTTTTTGGCTTGGGTGAGCTTTAAGAGAATATCCAGGGGTGTGTGTGCTCTTTTGCAACTAAAGATGGCTAGATCTGCGTCTTTGCCCACTTGCAAGCATCCACTATTCAAGCCTAGAGCCTCACTGGCGCGCGCGGTGCAACCCAGCAATAAATCTTGGGCGTTGCGTTCCAAATCACCAGGTAGAGCAAAGAGAGCATGGCGCAATTCCTCTAAAAGGTTGACATCTAGGTTAGAGCTATTTCCATCGGTGGCTAAGGCATAGGGTAAATTGCATTCCTGCACGCGTGCGGGGTCTAATAATTGCCCACTCAGGAGGCGATTCGATCTAGGGCAGGTGATGATATGGGTTTGCGCGCTGATGGTTTTGGCATACTCAAGGTGCTTTGGTTGGGCAAAGAGGGCGTGCACCAGCAAGAGATGTTTTTTGGCAAAGAGATTTAAAAAATCTTCTACTCCTTCAAAACCAGGCACAGGGTTAGTCACCCCTAAAAACTCTTGAAAAAAATGCCCAAACCAGCCCTGTTTGTGCTCCAACCACTCTAATTCGGCTAGAGATTCCAGAAAATGCGTTGAAATAGGGGTATGGGTATCGGCCATCTCTAAAACGCGTCTTGCGAGTTCTTTATGCACCGAATAGGGGGAGTGAATGGCAATAGCAGGAGTGAATGTAGGGCTTTTATATTGCAAACTCAAAGTGTGGCGGTGTTGGAAATCTTTAAAATTTTGCTCTAAAGCGTGGGGCGCGCTCCCGATGAGCTCATCGAAGAAAACTACCCTCAAATCTGAGTGCGCTAAAATCTCGCGCTCCAGTCCATAACTGCTAATTGCTCCCACACTGCCCACCCCGTTCTGTAATTGCGTGTGGATAGCACGCTGGATATGTCTTTGGGCGTTTGCAAAGATAGACTCGCGCTTTTGCATAACACTAGCCAGCCACCCCTCAAACCCCTTACCATAGACAAAGGTATCTCTGTGGGCAGAAAATTCAAAATGAATATGGGGGTTGATGAGCGCGGGCATGAGCAACCCATGTTTATAAAAATCTAAGGAAGCGCTAGGGTAATGGTGCTTCAAGTCTGCGAGCTTGCCCACTTCTACGATCTGCCCCTTAGAGATCGCTACCCCTCCTTCTTCTAGCACTCCACAAGAGGCATCGCAGGGAATAAGCGTGCTCGCGCCGATGATTTTGAGCGCATCTTTCATAAGCGCATTACCTTACCACTTTGCATGATCCACTCTATGCGTGCGTCTAAAACCTGTTGGTGATAAATGCTTGCTGGGTTATCCACTTGGCTTTTGCCCTCTAAGTCTACCAGCATGAGGCGCGCCTCTTTGCCCACCTCCACCACCCCGCAATTGAGCCCCAAAAAGCGCGCGGGATTGGTGGCGATGAGCTCTACTAATCTTTTCAAACTAATACATCTGCCTTTGACTAAATGTGTGTATGCTAAGGAAAAGAAGGCATCGATACTATGCATGCCAAAGGGCGCATCTTCAAAAATATGCAAACTCAGTGGGTGGGTGTAGTGTAGGCTGGTGAGTATGTCGATCTCTTGAGCTAGTAGGGTACGCAGATACGCCTGTTTGGCTCTGTCTTTGAGGGGAGGTAAAATTTTGGTGCGCGAGTCGTAGTGCTGGTAGATATCTTGATCTAAGATGAGGTGATGTAGGGGGGTTTGCACCCATAAGGGCGCGCCTAGAGTGCGCGTAGCAGCGATGATCTTAAAGGCATCTGGCTCTACCACACTATCCAAGAGCACATCTAAGTGGGTGTGTAAGGCCAACGCGGCGACCTTACCCACTTCTTTAATTTGGATGAGCGGACTCACGCTAGGCAAACCCAGAGTATAGGCAAGAGGAGTTTCATCCATGATGCCTATGCTAAAACGCCCCTCATAGCCCCGCACACCACATACCAGCTTGAAATCAAGCATGCGCGCATAATCCAGCACCGGGAGGAGCTTTTGCCCCTCTAAGTTGTAGAGATACAAACACGTTTTAATAGAGGTGGGCAGGGAGGCGCGCAAGAGAGCGAGGTCTTGTAAGCGTTGATGACTATCTAGGGGGTGTAAACAGATAATATCACCACAGGCGATCGCTTCTTGTGCTGCACCATAATCTAGGGGGCTAAAGGCGGTGTCGCTGTATTCTTGCACGAATTCTAAGGGTTCCATATCCGCTTCTTTGAGAGAATAAAGCGGAGCCAGGGGCACACCCATTAAAGAGCCCACCCCCCCCATGCGTGCCTGCGCTTTCAAGTGTATGTAGGTATGCCTGTTGAGATTGTGTAAAAATACCCCCAAATCAATCGCACTAGGCAATAGGGCTTTAGACTCGCAATCCAACACTTCCTCATGAGCACGTGGTTCTAAATGTGCGCTAATTTCTGTGATGATTCCCTCCACAACGCGCACACACATACAAGACTCCCCCATCAATCTAGCATTTTTCAATAACACAGCCATCTCCTTAGCTTAACCATGCCCCCAAAGATTCCATTTGACCACTCATGATCAAAATGCCCATGAGTAATAGAATTGTCCCAGAACCTATTTCAATGGCGCGCATGTGGCGTTTAACACTTTTAAGCAAGTTCAATGCTTTATTGAGTGCCAAAGCCACGATGAGCCAGGGAATAGCAAACCCAGCAATGAAGACCCCTAAAAGCGTTAAGCCGTAAGCTTGTTCGCTCCCACTCAACAACACAATGCTCGTAAAGATGGGTCCAATGCAAGGAGTCCAGCCCAGCGCAAAGCCCATACCCAACACGACTGGTAGAAAGTGGCGCAAGATACCTTTTTGGGCTGTCATGTTGAGATTAAGTGCCTTAGTGCGGTAGAGAAAATTCCAACGCAACACCCCTAAAAAGTGCAAGCCAAAGAGCACCACTACCCCCCCAGCAATTACACGCACCCACATATTCCCAAAGAAATTATGTAAAATGCGCGCCATAGACGCACCCAAGATCCAAAAGACAATGCCAAAGCCCAGCACAAACAGCCCTGCCTTAAGCAAGACCCCCAAGCGATCTGCGCGCCCACTCTTGATCTCTTCTAGGGAGGTTTGGCTAATGTAGGAAAGATAGGCTGGAATCAAGGGAAGGACACAAGGACTTAAGAAAGCTAAGAGCCCGGCTAGAAAAGACGCAATCAAGGGGGTTTGATCGAAAACAGATAACAGGGCATCCTCTAGCATGGGCGATCCTAAGATTTTTCTGATATAATAGCGTGAATTGCTTTAGGATTATCCTCCGAAACTAAACCCCACCAAAAAGGTTGTCTGATATTCATGCCAACACAAAGTGTAGAAAATGCTAACACACCCGAGAATTTTGTTGCAAGTTTTAAAGATTTGGGCTTGCACCCCAGGGTTTTAAAATCCGTTGCTGAGGCGGGTTTCGTGCAACCCAGCCCAATCCAAGAAAAGGCCATCCCCATCATTTTGCAGGGTAAGGATGTGATCGCCCAAGCCCAGACGGGTACGGGTAAAACCGCCGCCTTTGCTTTGCCAATTATTCATAATCTCAAAAATGACCAAAGTGTCGAAGCTCTCATCATCACGCCCACGCGCGAGTTAGCGATGCAAATTAGCGATGAGATTTTCCGCTTGGGAAAAAGTTCGCGTACCCGCACCATTTGCGTCTATGGTGGGCAAAGTATCCGCAAACAATGTGAGCTTTTAGAGAGAAAACCCCAAGTGATGATCGCCACCCCCGGGCGCCTTTTAGATCATCTCAAACACAAGCGATTGAAAAACTTCGCGCCTAAAGTGGTCGTGCTCGATGAGAGCGATGAAATGTTGGACATGGGCTTCTTAGATGACATTGAGGAGATTTTTGACTACCTGCCCCAAGAGGCGCAGATTCTACTCTTTTCAGCCACCATGCCTCCTCCCATTAAAGAATTGGCCACCAAGATTTTACAAGACCCCGCCTTTATTCACATCGCGCCCAGCCATGTAACTAATGCCGACATTTCACAACGCTTTTATGTGATCAACGAACACGAGCGCAACGAGGCAATCATGCGCTTGCTTGATAAGGAAAACCACAGCAAGAGCATTATTTTTATGCGCATGAAACGCGAGGTGGACGAATTGCATCAGTTTTTAGTGGAGAGGGGGTATAAAACCACGCCTCTACATGGGGATATGGAGCAGCGCGCGCGTCAAGAATCTATCAAGGCTTTTAAGTCTAAGCGCGCCGATGTGCTGGTGGCTACCGATGTGGCCAGTCGGGGGCTGGATATTAGCGATGTCAGCCATGTGTTTAACTACCATTTACCCCTGAACACAGAGAGCTATATCCATCGCATTGGACGCACAGGGCGCGCGGGCAAGAAGGGGATTGCGATCACTTTAGTAACCCCCCTAGAATATAAAGAGCTTTTGCGCATGCAAAAGGAGATTGGCTCTAGTATACAGCTATATGAAATTCCTAATATGGATGAGGATCGTTTAGTGCGCTCCCTCTCTAAAGTAGAAGTTGATGAAGAAGTGGTGAGTTTATATGAGCGACTCATGGAGCAGTTTGAGCCCGCCCAACTGACCTTAAAGCTCTTGAGCTTACAATTCAAAAGTCAAAAAATCTCTTTAGATCAGGAGGCTTTAGAGCGTCCCTCTACTCCTTCTAAAAAACCTTACAAACATACCCGTTCCACTTCGCGATCCCATAGACCCCCACGACAAGGGTATAGACAAAGGTAACAGATGAACCACTCTTTAAGTCCTCTAAATATGCAAGGATAGCCATGCCCATTGATCTCAACGAGCATCTCAAGAACAAGCAATCTAATCCACGACCAGAAACTCCCAAGAATTCCGATCAGCCTAGCAGGAATCCTCCGCCCTTTAAACCGACCATTCCTCCTAACTTCTTTCAGTCCAAGAGGTTTACTAGTTTTGTGATTCTCTTGATTGTGTTGGTGTTGTTTATTTTGGCTAAACCTTTTATGGTGATCCAATCGGGCGAGATTGGGATTAAAGTGACAGCTGGAAAATACGACCCTCTGCCTCTGCAACCGGGTATCCATTTTTTTGTGCCCATTGTGCAGGATATTCTGGTGATTGACACACGCGTGCGCACAATCAATTTCTCCCGCACCGAAGACATGGGTATTGTGGGCAAGAATCAGGGGATTTTTAGAAACGATGCAATCAATGTGATGGATTCTAGGGGTTTGACGGTTTCTATTGAGCTCACCGTGCAGTATCGCCTGAACGCCCAAACAACTCCCCAAACCATTGCTACCTATGGCTTGAGTTGGGAGCAAAAAATCATTAACCCGGTGGTGCGTGATGTGGTGCGCTCAGTAGTGGGGCGTTATCCAGCTGAAGATCTGCCCATCAAGCGCAATGAGATCGCTGCGCTTATCAATACAGACATCAATAAGGAAGTGTCTAAACTGCCCAATGCGCCTGTGGAACTTAGCTCAATTCAATTAAGAGAAATCGTCTTGCCCGTCAAGATCAAAGAGCAGATCGAAAAAGTACAGATCGCCCGTCAAGAATCCGAACGGGTGAAGTATGAAGTGGAAAAGGCCAAGCAAGAAGCCCAAAAACTCGCGGCTTTAGCCAAGGGGGAGGCGGATGCCAACCGCATTAAAGCCCAAGGGGTGGCTGATGCAATTGTGATCGAAGCTAAAGCCAAGTCTGCGGCTAATTTGAGCATTGCCCAAAGCCTGACGGATAAACTCTTGAATCTACGCCAAATTGAGGTGCAGGGGCAGTTTAACGAAGCTCTGAAGGCTAACCAAAATGCCCAAATCTTACTCACTCCCGGGGGTGCTGTGCCCAATATTTGGCTAGACACCAAGAGCAAACCCAAAGCCTTAGCCACACAGAGCCCGCATAAATAATGAGCGCACTGCAGCCCATTTTAGAGCATCTATTTGAAATTCTCCATTACTTTTGGGATCAAACCAGCCCCCTGGCACTTTGGATTTTTGGGGGACATTACGCACTCTTTATCATTTTATTTTCTATGGGAATTGTCTTCAAGGGAGTACTCTCTGCTCTCTGCCATGTTCTCTCTTTCATTGCCCTCTTTGGTGCCCCCTTTGGGGTGCACTATGCCACAGAGGAGCAGTTTTATAAAATTCAAACGACTATTGAGCACGCGGCTGCATTGGTCTATACCGATGCCTTTGTCGCACAGGTCAAGATTAAAAATGAAGGAAGGCTGGATATGAAACGATGCGTGTTGCGCCTAGATGTGCTCAATCCTTTTCACAATAAGGTTCAAGAAATACTCTCTCACTTGCTCTTTGCAAAGAGCTATATTAAGGTCTTTCACACCCCTCTGGTGCGCCAACAAGAATACACATTCAACTGGAGCATTGATAATTACCCCTATCGCAAGAATCCTTTCAAGCTTTCAGCCAATTGTTATTAATATCCCCACCAAAATACGCTACAATCTAAATAAACTCGAAGGAAACTTATGCCTAGGCGTACTACTTTGGTACTGGTGGGCGCGCTCATTTTGGGGGCGTGCACCTCTACACCCAACAAGCAAGTTTTTTTACAAAACATGCCCATGTGGATGGTCCAAGATCGGAGCATGTATGTGACTCAGGGAATTGACAGCTCGCATGTGATCAATGGGCAGGTCGAACGCTCTGAGGGAATCGCCAGAGAGCGGGCTAGGTTTCGTGTGGCAATCCACATTGCCAACAAAATTAGGGATATTTACATCGCTACGCAGAATGCCAAACAAAAACCCTATGACGATGAGATTTTCAAAGAAATTACTCAGGCCATTGCCACTAGCCTAGATAAGGAAGTGCAATTGGGCGAATATATTAACCCCAACAACCATGAGGTGTTTATGCTTGTAGGTGTTAAAAGCTATAGTGCCGAGCGTCTGGAAAAGGGCCTACTTGAGATTAGTGCGCTTGATATGGAAACGATTAAGCAGATTAAGTTGGGAGTTAAAAAAATCTTTGATGAAGTGGCTCTGGAAAGTGATGCCCAAACCCATAACGATTTTTCTAAGGAGGGCGGTGGGCACTAGGTTAACTTGCTATTTTCTTTAAACTTGGCTACAATGGAAGTAGCACTCGATGCTAAAATTTTGCTAAAGGATATGTAATGGCAGTTGGAATTTTTTACGGCACAGATAGCGGGAATTCTGAAACGATTAGCAATAAGCTTTCTGAAAAATTGGGCGGGGCTAAAGTCTTTGATGTAGCCAAAGCCTCTAAGGCGGATTTTGATAGCTTTAGCTCTGTAGTTTTGGTGGCTCCTACAGCAGGTGCAGGGGATTTACAGAGCGATTGGGAAGATTTTTTAGGCACTCTGAGCGAAGCAGATTTTGCTAGCAAGACGGTTGCACTCGTAGGTCTAGGCGATCAAGACACCTATTCCGAAACTTTTGCAGAGGGAATTTTCCACCTCTATGAAAAAGCTAAAGCGGGTAAGGTCGTGGGCTTCACCTCAACAGATGGCTATAATTTTGAGAGCTCTAAGTCTGTAGAGGGGGGTAAGTTTGTCGGTTTGGTGTTAGATGAAGATAATCAAGATGATTTAACCGATGGGCGCATTGACGCGTGGGTCAATGAAGTTAAGGGTTCTTTGGTTTAAGAGAAATAAGCGGGCGTGTCATGACTTTGAAAGCCACTACATTGGTGCTGGTGTTTGCATTTGCACTAGGAGCATGTGCGCCTAAGCACAAAAAACAAGTTTTTTTACAAAACATGCCCATGTGGATGGTCCAAGATCGGAGCATGTATGTGACTCAGGGAATTGACAGCTCGCATGTGATCAATGGGCAGGTCGAACGCTCGGAGCGAATCGCTAGGGAGCGGGCTAGGTTTCGTGTGGCAATCCACATTGCTGATAAAATTAAGAAGGTCTATACTGCAGCCCAAAACGCAGAACAAAAGCCCTTTGACAGCGAGATTTTTAAGATGATTACCCAAGCCATTGCAGCAAGTTTGGGGAAAGAAGTACAACTGGGCGAATACATTAATCCCAACAACCATGAAGTATTCATGCTTGTGCGAGTCAATGATTACGACTCTGCGCGCCTGCAACGATTGCTGAATGATATTGAGGTCTTGGATGACAAGACGATTCAAAAGATCATGCATGGAGTCAAGAAAGTCTTTGAAGAAGCACTCGACTACGATGATGTGCAAGTACCTAAGAGCTTGTAACAGGTGTTTGTGCGTGATGGTAGATAATGGGGCATGGTCTCGTTTAATCTTGTCATGTCTCCTGCAGGCCCACAAGCCTAAAGTATGAAGAGCTTTGATTTTCTAATCTCTGTGGCGGGGTTTGATGGAGCTTTGTAGGTCTGCAAGAACCCTGTTATGGCTATTGTGTATGGTGACCCTCTCTCATGCCAAAAGTTTTAAAGACTATATGCGCTATGACTTGGGTCTTCATCTTTTCATTATGGATCATGAGGGTTCTACAAGCTACTGGCCCAATACCAACACCACCTTAAGCACCCGTTTAACCCCTGAAATTGGTTTTGCCTTTGATCTAGGTTCTGTAGAGCAGAAAGTGATGGTCGGGGCATTTTTGTTTCAAAATATCCATACTTATCAGATGAATTTCCCCAGTAAGTGGGGCCCCACCATTTACTACCAAGCCCGCGCTAGGTCGTTCAACTTCTATGGGGGTATTTTCCCTAGAAAATATTTGATCGGGCATTACCCCTTGAATGTCTTTGCCCCTTATTATTGGTTCTCAGACCCCAATGCACGAGGCTTTTTAGTGCAATACAAACCCCCAAGCGACCCCTACAAAAACACCCATATAGAGGCGGAGTTTTTGCTAGATTGGTTTGGAGGAAATTGCTACACCTGTAAGTATGGCAGGAATACACTGGGCAATGGTATGGATCGTTTTAGTTTCATGGGGGCTAGTGAACTCTCCACCCTCAAGGGGTTTTTCAAATTGGGGGGGAATGCCGAGTATTTCCATGTTGAAGATCAGTATCTTCTCAACTGGCCTCACCCTATCAGTGGGATTAGGACGGGTCTAAACTATCTCTTAGATCGACTCTACTACCAAGCTTATGTCAAAACTGATCTGCTCAATGCAGCCCCCTTCATGGAACGCCTTAATTTCTCAACGGGTGTATTGGGTAATTTGGAGCGTTTGCGCCGTATTGGGATGCAAGAGCCTTTTAAAGTCAGCACGGGGTTATTTGTAGAAAGTCATGTGCAATTCAAAGGCTTTGGAGTGAGTAATCTGTTCTTTGTAAGCAAACATGGGGAGGATTTCTACTATAGCAAATACGCCAATGTGGATCTCATTTGCTCTAAAGACTACTGCCCCACCCCCATTTACAGAGGGGTGCCTTTCTTCCAAGCTCCGCTTTACAATCGTCTGGACATCTATTACGAATTCAGAAGTGCTTTTGCGAGTATCAAAACCCAATTTGTTTATAACACCATGAGCGACTATGCCACGGTTCAAAATTCCTATCAGGTCTATTTTACGGTATCCCTAGACAGCTACGATCTCCTCAACTTTATTTTACGCAAAATGCGTAACTAGCGCACATTTTAGCGATGCCTTGGCCCTATGAGAGCGTTTAAGTTCATGGGCTTTATTCTTCCCACAAGTCTTTTAGCAACACCACAAAGTCGGGTTGTTTTTTGGCTAAGACTATAAAGGAGTCTAGTAGGTGCAAGAATTGCTCACGGCTTAGGGCGTAAATATCACGGGCGATGAGAATGTCTAACTGCGCGCGTTTGGTGTTTAAAAGCTTTTGGGTTTTGGGGATGTCTAAAGGGGTTGTAAAGAGAGTTTTTAGCTCACTGAAGTGGTTAGCTGAATCGTAATAAAGCTGGCATTCTAGGGCAGATTTAGCGATAGCCAAGTAAAGGGGGTTGCTAGCGATCTCTTGAGTGCTGGGCTGGGGGAGGGGGAGTTGATAGAGGTAAATTTTATTGATATTCATTTGGGTATGCAGGCGTAAGTAAAAATCCACCACCAAAGAATTTAATAGCCCTAAAGCAAAGAGAGTTTGTAAGGGAGGCACTTCTAATATACCTTTTGGGGTGTAAAATTTAGGCACACTTACATAAATACTATTACCCACGCTATAATTTCTAGGAATCAAACTCACAATGAGGCTTCGCTCATCGGTATCTCTGGCAATCCCACGATACCCCAGCCTCCAATATTGATACTCATAGGCAATCGCCCCGCTGTAGCCTCCCTTTTTGGCGCGATGACGCTCTCTGCTTTTAAGTCTCTCTTGGAGTGCCTCTGCTTCCACGCCATAGCGTGGGGGGGCAAACTCTGCATTGAATTGGTGGATATGTTTACCCTCTAGCAGGGGCAAAAGCATAGCTGCTTGGGTTTTGCCCTGCACTTTGTTAGGGGGGATAAACAAGTCTTTATCGGTTGTCATGTTGAGTTCTTGCCTAAAATCCAACCACCCCTCACTTAGCCTAGAAAACTGAGCGGCACAATGATCTAAAATCTCTAAATCTAGGGCGTTTCGCACTTCCTTAAGCGCGCATTTGGGGGTGCTTAGCAAAGTTTTAGCAGAGATCAAAAGGGGTTTTTGCTTGGCAATGTCGCTCACATTTTCTAAGTAAAAGAGGGCTTTAATGGGTTGTTGGCTCTTTTCTTGGCTCAAGCCCAGCAGAGCGAATTTGTAACAACGATGCACGCTAGGAAAAATGCCTTGGCGGTTTTCAAAGCTGTAAAAAAACTCTAGGGCATGCTCTTTTAAAATCTGTGCCCTTAAGTGTAAACTCCCCTCCTCTAACATCAGCGCGCTGGGAATCACTAAGGCTAGCTTGGCTTTAGGAGCTAGCAGGCTCAAATTGCGCTCGATAAAAAATCTAAAGAGATTGCCATCGCCTGCCCCTCTGCTGTTGGGGTAATGGGCTTTGTAATAGGCGTTGGTGGTTTGGATATGGGCTTGCTGTTTGTCAAACTCTTCTTTAATGTAGTCTTTGGCTAGGGCTTCCTCTTTAAACTTGGTTTTTTCAGCAAGGCTAAAGGTGCGGTAATTGCTCCTAAAAGCACTAAAAAACTCGCTTTCATCAAAGATTGTTTTCTCCCAAGGGGGGTTAGTAACAATGGCATTAAAGCCGTTGTGTTGCAGGGCAAATAACCCCCCTGCTCCTTGTGCGATTTCAGGGAATTCTATTTCGTAGTTGAAAAATTTAAACTCTTTGGCGTGGGTTTGTATGCACTCTTTGACTTCTATATACTCTGGGGTGTGTAATTGTTCTAGCCCCACACCCTCTAAACCTTGCGCTTTCTCTCTCCAAAACTCTTTGAGGGTGGGGTCTGCTTTGTGGGCGATGATTCTATGGGTGTTGTAAAAATTTAAATAGAGATTGAGTTGGTCTAGATGGGGCTTTAACTCGCCATAGAGTTTTTTAGAGCGTCCAATCTCCTCTTTTGTGCTATCGGGGATATTAGCCAAATCGCTAAAGAGGGTTTTCAGGGTTTCAAATTCCTTAAAGAAGTTGTCATTAAAGAGTTTCCCGCTTTCACCCAAAAAGACTTCAAATTCTTTTAAAGAGCAACCTATGAGCGCGTTCCCGCACTTGATATGGTGTTCTAAAAAGCTTAAAGGTGTGCCAAAGATAAAGCTATCAATCCACAAAGAGAGTTTGGCTAACTCGATGCTAAAGGGATTGACATCTACCCCATAGATCATTTTCTTTAAAAGCAGGCGTTTTAAGATTGCCGCTTCATCGACTTCATAGGCGGGGTTATAGGCTTGCACTTGCGCGCTTAGGGTGTTGATCTCCTCTTGTAAGAGGGGGCGCAAGGTTTCAAAGCCTAAAGCCTTTTGACTAGCCTGATTGAGGGCTTCTATTAAGAATGCGCCACTCCCACAGGCATTATCTAAAATCTTAAAATTTAGGACATTGTCATCATTCAAGCCTGCTAGGGCGTGCTCTACTAAGCTTTTGGTGATGTCCTCATGGGTGTAAAAACTTCCGCTAGACTTCCTAGAGTTGGAGGTGTTTTTGAGATAAATTTGCCCCTTAGCGTAGTGTTGGGTTTTTTTGGCTTGCTTTTGGATTTTTTGGTAGTCGTAATTGTCATAATAGCCCTCCCCTTTGGGTGTGGTGCAGTAGTGCAATTCTTCATCAGCCAAAGCAAAGAAGTAGGACATCAACCCCTCGTAAATGCTCCCCAAATGCACCACGCTTAGAGTGGCGTAACCGCGTTGGGATTCTCCATAGTAGAGGAGATGGGTTAAAATCTGTTTTAAGAGTTTGTCGCTGATGATCTTGCCCTTTTTAAAAAGGGCGGTTTTTTCAGGCTCAAAGAGTCCGCCATCAAACAAGGGCATGGCGTAATTCTCATTGCCCTCATTGTAGATGGTAAAGAGTTGTTCGAGTTGCCCCATACCCACATAGCTATTATCTCTATCGCCTAACATTTTTAGCAATTTGCGGACGCTCAAATAGTCTTTAAAACAAATGTGCTCTTTGAGCGTGTCCTCAAACTTGTCTTCAAAGTAGGCGATAAAAAGTAATCTAAAGAGAAAATAGAGGGTGTTTTGATAAATCTCTTTGAGTGTGGCTTGTGGATTGCGTGCGTATAGGGCTTTGCCGATGTCTTCAAATAAAGAGAAGTCATACCCCTCTGTGCCATAGATGAGGTCTTGTAAATCTTTCTCAATGGCTTCTTTGTTTTGATTGTTGGCTTGGAGTGTGGCACTGATTTGGGGGTCTTGATTTTCTTGGGGCAAAAAGTTGTGTGCGTTAAAGAGGTGGTAAAAGTAGAGGAAGTGATCGAGGTTTTGGGTCTGCAAGATGCGTTCTAAATTGATCTCAAAAAAGACTTTGTTATAAGTGGGCTTGCGCGCGTCATAGAAACGCCACACTCGCCCATTGGTTAAAAAGCCGTAATTGTGCCGCAGTGCATTGAGATAGCCTAAAAGTTGGTAATGGGGATTGTGGGTAATTTTCTTATTATCTATGGCGACGCTGTAAGCCTTGCTCTCACAGATCACGCTGAAAAAGGCGTTACTGGCGTATCTTTCTGCTTTGTCTAGGGCTTGGTATTCTTGTTTTAACCCTGGGCTAGCAAAGAGTAAAAAATCGGGCTTTTCTAATTTGCCCTGAATGCTCTTTTCTTCTTGGCGCAGGTATTCCCAGCCCAAAATCTCTAAAACTTTAGCAATGAAGCCATCTTCAAACTGGTGTTCGTTGCTGGTTTTAAAGTTTTGCAGTTTGAGGGCTGTAATTTTTTCCAGAACGGCTTTAGCCTGCTCTTTAGTGTCTTTGAAGTTATAGAGTTTGGGGAATTCTTGCTCTAAAGTGTAGGGGGTGAAAAGGTTGTTATGGAAGTAAAACATGGGACACTCCAAAAAGGGTATTTTAGCAAAATTTGGGGGCAAGGGGGCAAGCCATGCGCGCCCATCTACAAAATCCCAATGTTTCTTATGTGTCTCTATTTTTTAGGATGCCGCACGGCTATGGTGTGCGCTTTGACATTGAATTCTTCGTTAGTTCGAGGGTTGTGGCTAGGGCATACGGGCACAATCCACCACTTACCTCCATGCAATTCTTCTATTTTCACATGTGCCCCGCGGTCGGCATCTTTGGAACACCAAAATTGACAGCATGGGAGGGTTATATTTTTGCGTTCGTCTTCATCTTTTTTAGGGTAGCGTATTTTCTTGTAATAGGCGATCCAAGAGGAATAGCCAAAATCACTCGCCTTAGAATCACCGCTACCTCTGACATGTCTAGCAATCTCCTCGTCAATTTCAATAGTCTGTGGGGTGTCTTGGTTTGCTTGTGCGCCCCCCATGAACCCCTTTACTAAGTCAAAGATACCCATTTTTACCCCTTTGTGAAATTTACCACTGATTACATCACACACGCACAAATTAAGGCGTGGGTGTTTAATAAGTGCTCAAGTGCCTTTCCACACCCGCCACTCATCCGCACCTAGGTATTGCTTGCAATGTTCGTTGGGTTCTTCCCAGCGAGATTCGCACTTCTTGCCAGTTAAACACTCAATCACAAACATGTGGCAGTTATTAGAGGTTGGATCGTATGCACCCCTCTCTTTTTCGCCTTGTCCCTCTTTGCTAATCGCGTAATCAGCAACTTTGGGAGAACCTACGGGTTCTGTGCCTTTGCAAGAAACATAAATACTTCTTGAAGACCAAGATTTAAAATCCTCTTTGGGACATCTTTCCACCTTACTATGACGCGTCCAGTGGATAATGTCACCACCACCCACATAAATCCCTGTGTGTTCAGCACCATAAAGATAACCCCTCACCACACTACCTATTTCAGGCTCCACTTTATCCTTCATGTGTGCAACAACACTTGAGGCCACATCGCCCGCATATTTCGCTGGTGCTAGTGCCACTCCAACCAACTTATGCATTGATTTTAAAAAACTCATGCTATTTCTCCTCCCTACATTTTATCTCCGCTCGTAGCCCCCACCACAGCTCCACCAACGGCACTAGCAGCTGCCGTTGCTCCCAATGCTTCGCCTGCAAGAATTGCGCCAATACCTATTCCTGTAAGGGGTGCCATTGCCGCTAAAGCTGCGGCTCCAACAACTGTACCTGTTAAAACTTTAAGTATTGCCATGTGTCATCCTAACTTTCTTTGGCACTCTTGCCATCTCTGATTTGTTTAACAAGAGCTTCAGCCATATCTTTAGACACTTTAGACCCAGCTATTCCCACCATGGCTTTTAAAACTCCAAACACTTCGCCCCCCTAATCCAACATCTTAACCGCTTCTTGGTAAAGCGCAAAGTTCTTAACTACCCAGTCCTTGAGCTGATCCACCTTTTGGGGTGATACCCCCATCTCTTTAGCATAAGAGTAGATGACATCCCTTTCATTGTCATGCCAGCGGCTATCCGCCAAAGCCACAGAGGTTAGCTCTAGCAGTGCGGCGTGTTTAGCGTAATTGGTAGTAAAAAGTTGACCTAAGGTATTTAAAGGCACTTCTTTTTCACTAATGCCATGCTCGCATTGTTTTTTAATCGTATCCAACGCGCCTAGTTGCAATTCGTGCAACACCCCATCGGCTTCAATGACCTTCCTAGCCAAATACAAGAACACTTGTTGTTGCTCAACGCTTAAATCTTGGATAAACATGTTTGCTCCTTGCCTAAAAATTAAAATACGGGGTGCATTTTAGCGAGAGAGAGAGAGAGTCAAGGGGGGGTGTTGAGGGCGGTGCGCCTATTTGTCTAAACGAGGTCTTTTTGCGCTATGTTATGATTATCTAACAGAGGTGCGTATGAAAAATATCTTAGTAACCGGGGCGACATCCGGATTTGGCAGAGCGATCGTGCTGGCATTTATCAAGGCAAATTATTTTGTGGTGGGCTTGGGCAGACGCAAAGAGCGTTTAGCAGAGCTAGAAAAGGCGTATCCGGCGCAGTTTAAACCTCTATGCTTAGACCTGCAAGATAAAAAAGCACTCGAAGCAGGGATTCAAAATATCTTGCAAGAAAAGCCCATTCATTTATTAGTGAATAACGCGGGCTTGGCTTTAGGGCTGGACAAGGCATTTTGTGCGCATTTAGATGATTGGGAGACCATGATAGAGACCAATATTAAGGGCTTAGTGCGTATCACGCGCCTAGTTTTGCCCTCCATGGTGGAGCGCAATGAGGGGCACATTATCAATATTGGCTCGATTGCGGGGACTTATCCCTATCCGGGTGGGAATATCTATGGCGCAACTAAAGCGTTTGTCAAGCAGTTTAGCCTGAATTTGCGCGCGGATTTAGCCGATACAAAAATCCGTGTGAGCAATGTGGAGCCCGGATTGTGCGGAGGGACGGAGTTTAGCCATGTGCGCTTTAAAGGCGATACACAAAGAGCAGAGGAGCTATACGCCCATGTGCCCTATGTGAGTCCTGAAGATATTGCTAATGTGGTGTTGTGGATCTTTGAGCAACCCGCGCATGTCAATGTCAACCGCATCGAAGTGATGCCCGTAGCCCAGACCTTTTCTCCGCTGTATGTCTCCAAAACCCTAGAGGATTAAGCCCCCTTAAGCTTTCCTACCCCATAACCGCCTTAGGATTTAAACTTGGTGAAGCGTTTGATCCTGACTCAGAGTAACGCTGGTGGAGTGCTTGATGCATGCAAGTTGAACGATGAAGCCTAGCTTGCTAGGCGGATTAGTGGCGCACGGGTGAGCAACGCATAGATGACATGTCCTTGGTTTCATTGTGAAAATGTATTTGAAATCATTTTACCAGAGCGTTTAATATAAAATTAAGATTTAATACTCATGACGGGGGTTCCTTGCAACATGTTAAAGAGCCGAGTCTTTGCTTTAACGGCTATTTTGGTGGTGCTTAGAAGCAAAAGTGCAAGACTTTACAAACTCAAAGAATTTATCTAAGCACTGAAAGAAAACACAAATCACACAATGTCGCTATTATCCACTCTTTGAACGACCGAGCGCGAGACATAGGAATACCAAGTGGAGCGCAGTGCGCGACCCCCCTTACGCCTTCCTCACATTGGGATGCGGGCTTGGACCGAACTCCAAGTGGGGGTTATCAGCGAGGCTAACCCTACTTGAAATGGGTTTAAACTAGCATGAAACACATTTAGTGCCTCCTCAAATACTCCTTACACAATCTTAAGCCACCAGCATCATACTTACGGCTAAATTCACCCCCATACCTACAAGCAATAAAGGGTAAGTGCGCTTGATGATCTCTAGGGGGGCGAGTTTGGCAAAGCCGGCTAAAGCCAAAATCCCTCCGGCAATGGGCGAGCTAGCTCGCCCCAAACAAGAGGCGATCTCTAGGGGTAAAACTAAGTTAATGGGTTCTACTCCCATTTTCAGGGCGATGTCGGGGGCTAAACGCCCAAAGGCGTTAAAGGCGGCAATCCCACTGCCCATTACCACCGCAAAGCCATAGACCATGAACGCTAAAAGAGTCATCACAAGCCCCACAACCCATAAGTCCCCATGCCCTTGCAAGCCCCCCAAACTTTGGGTTAAAAGAGCAATCCCGCCCAAACTCTTAAGCCCTGTGGCAAAGACGCTTGCAGCGATGATTATGCTCACCACGCTCACGAAAATTTCCCCCATTGCTTGCAAAATCACCGCCATCCCAGCCCCCAACCTTTTAGCGTCTCTATAGCGGATAAACTCCACAAGGAAGACCACCGCAATGCTGATGAAATTTGCGCTCACCACATCCAATTTGATCCCTATAAAATACCCCCCAAAAAGCAAGAACACGGGAAACCATGGGAACAAAATATAAAAACTTGGGCATGGGGGGTTTGTGATCTCTAAGTTTTCTATGGGGGCGCATAGGCGGTTTTTAGCCAAGTCGTTTTTGTCTATCCATGCAAAGTAAAAGGGGATCAAAAGGGCGATCACGATCGTGTAAGAAAGCACCACCCACACTTGATGGTGCAAGAAAAGCCCCACGATGTTGTCCTTTTGCCCCACCATGTCTGCCATGTTGATAGTATTACCATCTTTGGGACCATAATCCAGGGCAATCAAAGACAACACGCACACGGCGGTAACGGGGCGGATCTTTAACGCAAGTAGTACGGGATAAATGCACGCTAAGAGCAAGAGCAAAAGCCCGGTATAACTAGAGATCACAATTTTTAAACCCATACCCACGACAAAAGTCCCGCTTAAGACTAAATATTTATTGCGGATTTTGCCAAGGGGGCGGTTGCTTAGGTAGGCGAGTTTGGCAGAGGCGTGTATATGCTTCATGTAGGCAGCAAAACCTGCCACGCTCATGATGATGAGCCCCACACCGCCCAACTGCTTTTTAAAGGTGAAGGCGATGAAGGCGAAAGCGTTTAAGAGAAGCTGCCCGAAGCTATGCGCCGGTGGGGTGTTTGGAATAGCTGTGCCCGTGAGGTAATGCCCCACGAGCAACAATACCAAACCGGCACATAGAAACACAAAGATCGGATGCTGTTTTTTGAGGATATAGTAAAAAGTTACCCCTACTGCCAAAAGGGTCGCCCCAATCATTATCAGCATGTTGTGCCTTTTTGCTGAAGTTTAACCCATTTGTGGGTAGAAATGGTAAATTTTTGGGAGGGCTTAGCTTTGTCTAACGCCTCATGGATACTTTCAGCCCCCCTTAAGCTTTTCTACCCTATAATTGCGTTTTGCCAAAGTTAAAGCCTTTAAAAAGCTTCAAACAAGCGCA
>NZ_JAERIS010000012.1 GCF_017979425.1 Helicobacter salomonis
GTGGAATTGGTGATAGAGCCTGCTTGCGCATTATAACCCTTGCCCAGTAGAATACAGCCCAGACTATCTATGGCATCATTGCCAATGTGGATCATGATACGCCTCTTGGCAAAGTTAGGGTTGCTAGGGTCATGTAACCAGATGGCCTTATGCCGCCCATTGGCCCCCTTGTTTTTATAGGCAGCAGGCACGCAGACAGAGCTATCTGCCCAGTGTAGGCTATAAGTGCGCGCCACTATGGGCTTGTCTTTGTTGCTCTCATCAGTAGGGATGCCTGCATTCTCCATGGTGTAACAGCTAAACACCTCTTGGCCCTCTAGGGTGCACACGCGCAAACGCCCCAGCGTGCCTGCCTCTTTTTTGCCTTTTTTAAAGACCTCACAACGGAGGGAGGTTTTGATCTAGGTTATCGAGTTTTTATCATACCACCGTATCTGGATCACCCATGTTTGAATCAGAATAAGTATTCCAGCATGAAATAGACACTGAGATCAGAAGGTTTGTTGTCTAAGAAATAGTGGGCATCTTGCCAGTCTATCATGAATGTCTTAGTCCCTGCAAAGGGGCTTCTAACCCCTAATTTGTAAACCCATCTAGCATGCTGGTATCTTAAACCGATATCAAACATAGTTTGATCCCAAAGAAATCTCTTGGAGCCATAGTCTGAAAACTGTAGCTTTTCGGCAAAACCCGCGTAGACACCAAAGAAGTTGGTTTTGCCTACAAGTAGATCTACGAGCAAATTAGCCGAAAAGAGCACATAAGCCGCATTCAGCTTTTTTAGTACTTGATCTGCGCTAGCGGGGTCATAAAAAGTGTAGCCCCCTAGAGCGCTAGCATCTATCCCCAGGTGTTTTAAAAAGAAGTATTGTCCACCGAACCCAGCTCCGACACTATAACTCTTATCTTGCCAAAATGAGCTAGTGTGGTGAGATAGAGAATTGATAAAAGTTTTAGCAGCAACACCCACAGAAGCAGGGAGGGGATTAAAAAATGGACTGGGGGGTGTTGTAGGAGTGCTCCAGCTAGGAGGGGCCGGTTTGGTAGGTGAAGGGAAATTAGTCTCTGGAGTGCCTAACACTCCCTTCAGACTGCTACCCTGTGTGGCATTGAGTACAGTTAATTGCGTGTCATACACAGCTTGAAGTCCTGCCAGGGCTATCTGGGCGACTCCTGGCCCAAGTTTCCCGGCATTTGCGAGTTGTTGAATAGTGAGAAGTTCGCGTTGAAACCACGCAAAAGCGGCGATCACCTCTTGGTTATTAACCCCCCCATTAGGATCAAACGGACTGGGTCCTCCAAAATTAAAACTCTTTTGGAAACACTGCTCAAAGGTGATACTCTGTGTGTTGCATACGCTATTCTGTCCATATTGTACAGCATTCTCGTACTCACGAGGTGTCAGTATTCTATAGTTGTTACCATTATTAGCCATCTCTTCAAAGTTTTGCAACACCGCATTCATCTGGTTTAGCAGGGCTTGCATACTGACATTGTTATTAAAAGTCCCGTCTGGATTTACACCAACGGGATTTGTCAATTCATTTTTGATATTGTCTGCTACTGCCTGATACTGCTGGCGATCTCGGTCTACTTTAGCGACCTCTTGGTCATAATTTTGTGTGTCTTGATTCATAGTCGCATTATATTGTTTAACTGCCTCCAAAAAACTCGCGGTAGTTTTTTCATAGTTTTGGAGGGCTTGTTCCATATTTTGCAGGGTAGCTTTCTCGGGCACTCCCTTTAATTTTTGTAAATCTTGTTGCGCTCCCGCCAAGAAAGATTGGAGTCTTTTTAGCTGATCTGGGTTGATAGCCAGAGGCGATCCCGTTTTTTGTTGCGCATCTACGCTGGCTATCAATTGATCCAAGGCATTTTTAGCCTTACCTAGTTGAGTGCTGAAAGATTGCTGGAGTGCCTTAGCGGGAATTTGATTAAAAGTGGTAACTGGAGTGGGGTCCTTTTGGCGATTTGCCTCTATATTAGTGACGGCTAACTCTCCGGCTACGAAGAACCCATTTCTGATGTCTGCTCTTAATGAGGCGGTGGAAGCCAGAGTGAGAACTAGGAAGAACCCGCCACAAGGTAACGCCGAGTACCATTTTGATATCTTAGGTATTTGAGAATTTGCTAGCATTTCAATTCTCTTTGAAAAAGTTAAGGTCCATTAAAGGAAGCCTTTTTAGAGCCCCGCATTATAGTGGAATTTCGCTGAAGTCCTGCTGTCGTTAAGAAAAAACACCACCCTGTCGGAATGACAAGACGGCCTTAGAGGAGCTCGAACAATCCATCTGGATAAACTGAAGAGCAAAACCTCGCAGGCATACGCCTTTAAGGTTCATTTGAGCCTGAGTGAAGTCCCCGCCCCCTGTGCCACGAAACTCCTAACTTTAGCTATGGGGAGTATGCCAATCTTTGGAGGTTAGCGCACTTTACCACATGCCTCTTCAAAGCCCATTTTGCAAGCAATTTTGTAATGTTCTTGTGCCTTTTCCCAGTTATAGTCAACTCCCTGCGCATTGTTGTACATCCGCCCGATTTCGTAGTAACTGGCTCCATTGCCCATCTCTGCGCCCTTTTGGTAGTATTCTAAAGCCTGCTTGTAATCTTGTCTAACATACCATCTATACACATAAACCCCGTCTTTGTAGATACTGCCTAGCATGGCATAGGCATTAGCATCTCCATTTTTTCCCTTCTCTTTATAAAATTCGATCACCTTTTGGTAGCGTGCGTTAATCGCCTCTTTATCTTCAGACACACCCTTAACCTTGCCGCGCGCCAACATGGTTGCCAGGCGGTATTCCCCATCGCCACTTTTCAACTTAGAAGCCTCTTGATAATATTCCATAGCCTTTTGGTAATCTTGAGGCACGCCATCGCCCTCGTAGTACATATTGCCTAAGCGCACATACGCGCTCGCATCACCCTTATTGCCAGCTTCCAAATAGTGTTTCAAGGCTTGCTGGTAGTATTCACGTGCCTTTTGATAGTTTAAGGGTGCACCCTTGCCATTCTGGTAGATAAACGCTAAAAAATGGTAAGCCTGCCCGTCTCCTTTTTTAGCTGCCGCTTCGTAGTGTTCTAAAGCTTGGTTGTAGTCCTGATCTACCCCCCTGCCATAGTAATACATCACTCCCAGTCTATAATCTTTGGCTTGCCCCATCTTGGCAGCCTTTTGGTAATAACTAAAAGCCTTAGCATAATCCTGCTCGACCCCCTTGCCATTGTTGTAATACAAATCTCCGATGGCATTATATCCTCGCGCATCCCCCATTTCGCCCGCTTTTTCAAAGGCTTCTATGGCCTTTTTAAAGTCCAAAGTCACACCTTGCCCGTTGGCATGGTTTTCTCCTAAGCGCATATAGGCCTCAGCCCCTGCAGGCGCAGTTGCGTTTTTTGTCTCTGTGACTTTGGGTTGCTGCACCTGTGGCTGTGTTTTTATGCCAGATTGCGGATTCTCGCGTTGGGCATGGGCAATGTCCATCGCCTTTCGAAAGTACGCGCTAGCTTTTTGGCTGTCCTTGGGTACACCTGCACCAATTAAATACATATTTGCTAAGCCCCGGTAAGCATCTGCGCTCCCCAATTCCGCAGCTTGTTGATAATTTTCTAGAGCCTTGGCATAGTCTTTATGTCTATAAGCTTCCTTAGCTGCAGAGAGATATTCGTCTACCTTTTGATCAGCAAGAGCCACAGAAAAACCTAGCAACACGCCTAAAGTTACACGGCATGCACCACTCTTTGTCATGCTCATACCATCCTCCGCCATTGACAAAATTAAAACATTCTAGCATAAAATGCTACACTGTGTGGATTGTATCTGTACCAAATCAGCTAATGAAGCTTTGTGCTATGATCTGTGTTGCGCATGCTCTCATGCATCCACTCCCCCATCCATGCTAAAATCCCTAGCCAGAAAAAAGCCTGCCGTGCGTTTTCCTGATCCACGATTACGGGGGCACAGAGCATGAACACAACCAAGCCTGCGCTTAATACCAACAAATTCGCGTATTCATAAACTCCCAAATACTCTTTATGGCGGGCTATCAACCCCACAAGACCCACAAGCATAGCTACAAAGAAAACAAAATCCAGTGTATTACACTGGGGATATAAATAAGTTTGAAATCCACAAGCAAATACCCAGATGATACAAGTGTTGAGTGAGGGCGCGAAATTTAGCAAGATGGGAATACGGGCATAATGTGTCCACAATCCGCCCAAAGTTATAAGGACTAGTGCATAGGCTCCCCAAATAAAAAAAACATGCCCATCTAGTAAGGCTAAGTATAGAAATCCCACACAGCTCCCCAGTGCGATCAGTTTAGGCGTTAAGGCATTGTGTTTGGAAGCGCGTATAAAATAGAAAAGTGAGCCCAATGATCCTAGAAAATGGAGTGAATACACGAATTTAGGATAAAAGCGTTCGTTCAAGAGACTGAATAGCTGGACGAAGTTGTGGTTAAAATGCGAGAATAGCAAGGCTAGAGCATTGCACACTACCAGCACAAAGAACACAGAGGCAACGAAGACTTTATAAGGTGTAGCCTTTTTGGAAAACATCAAAAATTCTTGCTTACAAAGCTATCAATGCCATTGGCAATTCCCTTGGCCAATCCTTGCTGGTAGGTTTTATTCTGAATGCGCTTGGCCTCAAAGGGATTAGAATTATAGCCAATTTCAATGAGTACGGAGGGCATGAGCGCGCCGGCTAACACCCAAAATGGTCCCTCGCGCACCCCGCCGTCTACCACATTCTTATAGGTACGACGCAACTGACTCAAAATTCCAAATTGGATATCGATGGCAAGCTTATTGGAGGTAATTAGTCTTTGAGAATTTAGCGAATTTAAAAAGGAGAGTTTAGAAAAATAATCCATGACCTTGACATCATCTTGATTTTCTTGTTCAGCCACCTTGCGTGCGCGCTCACTGCGTGCTGTGGAGAGAAAATAGGTCTCTACCCCTTGAGGGTTAGTGGGGAAGTTTTTAGGGATGGAGTTAGCATGGATTGAGATAAAGAGATCAGCGCCTTTGGCATTGGCAAAGTCGGTGCGATCCTTGAGGCTAATGTATGTGTCGTTGTTGCGAGTCATAAAAACGATGTAGTTACGCCTTTGTAGTTCTTGTTGTAGATATTTAGCCACAGAAAGCACAATCCACTTTTCGCATGCGCCATTTACCCCCCTAGCACCACAATCATGTCCACCATGCCCGGCATCGACAACCACCTTGAAGCGTTTAGGAGAGTTGGAAGTCTGCGAGGGTGACGCGCTTTTAGTATGGAGTGTCGTAATAATAATGTAGAGATGACGACCCGTATGTTTGAGCTTGTAAGTGCCTTCTGGATAAAGAATGAGCACCCTAGTCATGCCCATCTTTTCATGAGAGATGCTGATTGAGGTTTGGTTCTCGAAGCGATAGTGTTTGGGGGGGACTTTAAGGTGTGCTTTGATTTCTAAAGCGCTTTTAAATTTACCTAAATGGATCTTTTTAAAGTGATGCTTATCAATATTCTGATCGAAACTCAAACGCACACTGCTCGTACCAAAGGGCACAACCTGCGTGATACTCAGGGCATGGGCATAGATTCCCATGAGCAAACAAAGTATAAAGCGCACCCATTCAACCCCTGATCAATTCTTGCACGAGTTCGTGCACACTTAAGATGCGTTCAACCCGATAACCATTCGCCCCTGTAAAATAGAGACCCTCTTCGCGATTGCCTTGATAACTGCGCCCTAAGCCATCTGCAATACAATAACCCACTTTCTTAGCTTCTACTCCGCGATGGCAAGGTGCGACGCAGTTACTCACACAGGCGATTTTTGGGGCATTACCCTCTTGGATACGTTTAAGCACTCCTGTATTGATAGCACGGGCAGGATAGCCCACGGGGGATTTGATGAGTAAAATATCTTCTTTTTGCAAAGAGGGCAAAATATCAGCGTAAACCTTGGCATCGCATTCCTTTGTGCCTAAAAAGCGAGTTGCCATCTGCACTCCACTAGCCCCTAGGCTTAACATGGTGTCAATATCTCTGCGATCCCAAATACCCCCTGCAGCAATGATAGGGATATTGCCCCACTCTTTGGAGGCCTCTACAATACCCGGAACTAAGTTTTCTAGTTGGAACTCTTCTTTGAAACAATCTTCGTATTTAAAACCCTGATGCCCCCCGCTCAAAGGACCTTCTACAATCACTGCATCAGGCACACGTTTATAGCGTGCACTCCAGCGTTTACAGATGATGTGTAGAGCCTTAATAGAAGAGATAATAGGCACAAGGGCAACATTGGGAAAGTCCTTGGTAAATTCGGGCATGTTGGTGGGTAAGCCTGCTCCTGTGATGATCACATTAGCTCCCGCTTCGCACGCGTCACGCACCACTCGTCCGTATTCGTTGATTGCATGTAGAATATTAGCACCCAGGGGATTGTTTCCACAAATCTTACGGGCATTTTTAAAAATCTCATTTAAAGCTTGTTTAGAGTAGAAATTCAAGGCTTCAAAGGGTTTTTTGGCGACGATTTTCTCGACAAAACGCATATTTTTATAGTAGCCTGTGCCAACTGCCGAGATCACGCCCAAAATACCCTCTTTGGCAGCACTGCCAGCTAATTCGTCCCAACTAATTCCCACCCCCATACCCCCTTGAAAAATGGGATATCTGAGGGTGTGTTTGCCGATCTTAAGGGGTTTGAGTGTGGACAGCATGCATGACCCTTTTAATGGATGTGAACTAAGGCGAATTTTCTTTTTCCCACTTGCACAATATAAGACCCTTGGCTAAATTGGTAGTGGGCATCTGTGAGCACCTCGTGGTTGAGACGCACTCCTCCTCCAGCGATGTCTCTGCGCGCCTGCGAGCTAGAGGGGCAAAGTTGACTCTCCTTGAGCACATTGCCAATCCATACTCCTTTTTCAAAATGCCATTCTGGCATCTTGCTAGGGGTCTGTTTTTGGCTAAAGACTTTGTCAAATTCGGCCTTAGCGCCTTGGGCTTCTTGAGCAGAATGCCATCTCGTGGTGATCTCTAGGGCTAACTCTTCTTTGACTGCTTTGGGGTGAAGGCGTTGATCTTGCACACCCTGCTGTAGGGAGGCAATTTGAGTGAGGGTCTTGGTGCTTAAGAGCTCATAGTAACGCCACATCAAGGTGTCGCTAATACTTAAAAGCTTGGCATACATACTAGCAGGTTCTTGCGTGATACCAATGTAATTATCTAAACTCTTGCTCATCTTGTGTGTCCCATCCAAACCCTCTAGCAAGGGCATGGTGAGCACACTCTGTTCTTTGTTGAGCCCATAGGCGCGTTGCAAAAAGCGTCCCACCATCAGATTAAACTTTTGATCTGTGCCACCCAATTCTAAATCGCACTCTAGGGCGACTGAGTCGTAGCCTTGTAAAAGCGGATAGAGAAACTCTACAATACTAATGGGTTGGTTGTTTTGATAGCGTTTTTCAAAATCATCGCGCTCGAGCATGCGCGCCACGGAGAATTTGGAAGTGAGGGCGAGAATCCCAGAAGCCCCTAGAGGGTTAAGCCAAGCAGAGTTAAAACACACCTCTGTGAGGGCTGGATCGAGCGCTTTAAACACTTGTTTTGCATAGGTTTTCGCATTTTTTTGCACTTCCTCTTCGCTCAAGGGTTTTCTAGTTTCACTCTTACCACTAGGGTCGCCAATGCGTGCGGTAAAGTCCCCGATGAGAAATTTCACAAACCCGCCATGCTTTTGCAGAGTAGCCAGCTTTTCTAAGAGCACAGCATGCCCTAGATGTAAATCAGGGGCAGTGGGATCAAAACCCGCCTTGACAATAAAGCGTTGCCCGGTTTGGTAAAAATGCGCTACACGACTCTGAAGATATTCAAGACCAATACACTCCCCCATGCCTTGGGTGATAGCACTCATCGCTTTCTCTACTTCCATGCTTGTCCTTTAGGCTTGATAGGCGTCTTTAAGACTAGAAAAGCTGACTAATCTTTCCTGGTATTTTTGCGAGAGGATCTCTCTGAGCGCACTCGCCTCTTTGGCTGTGTATTCTAGCAATACTTCGCAATGTGAAGAAAATTCATCACGGTAGCCACAATAATCCACGCCTGTGATCGTGCAATCATTTTTAGTTAAAAAATCTAACAAATGCATCAGCGCGCTCTTTTTATCCTCCAGATAGAAAATTCCCTTGTAAATTTCCCTTTTCTTCTTACTCCATTGCACAAAGACCATGGGCAAGCCCAAATCGATCTCTGCACCAATTGCCTTACATAGCTTATGGTGCACAATGACCTTGTGTTCCTTATAGCTACGCATGATAGCCACAATTTCATCGCCGTATTTAGGATGGCAACAATCATTAAAAAGCACCTGCTTGACATGCACATAAGGGTTTGTGTAGACAATGAAATTGTCTAAATAGGACTTTTTCAAACCAATATGAGGGTTGATGAGGTTAAGCATTTTGTGGGTCAGACGGAATTGCAACAAATTCTTCATGAGAAAACCAAATTCGTGGTACTGCACTTTTTTCTTCATGTGCTTAGGCGTTTCTCTGACTTTCTCTTGGATTTCTTCAACCAGTTTCTTTAGACTGCCAATATTTCTATTGGCTTCACTTAAGGAAATTTCCACCCCGCATTCAACCAGCTTTTTTTCAAACAGCGTGTAGTCTTTTGGTTCAATTTCCTCGGCGAAAATGGGAGCTTCAAAAATACAAGTTAAAATATTGATCATACTTTTAGCATCAATCTCTTTGAGCTGGTTTTTGCGTTGGAGCTTGAGATGGTTTTTAGCACGCGAAGTTTTGAGCTGATCCATCCAAATGTAGCGCGGAATCGATCGCTCCCCTTTGACAATCTTGACAACATCCCCGCTCCTGAGCTCTTGATTAAGACTAGCTTTTTTATTATTGACAAAGGCCTTTTTAGCCCGATCGCCTAGATCGCTGTGGATCATATAGGCAAAGTCCAGCACGATCGCCCCCGCAGGCAATGTGTAGGTATCCCCATCGGGGGAAAAAACCGTGATGTCTTCGCGATAGAGGTCGTTTTGCACCAGCGCGTAGAACTCTTTGGGATTGGATTTGGAATCGTGTCCTTGATACTTGAAGTTATGCAACCATTTGAGTGCCTCTGGTTCCGCACCCCCGGCTTTGTACTTCCAGTGTGCCGAGTTGCCATATTCAGCTCCCTCATGCATCTCAAAGGTGCGCACTTGAATTTCGTAGATGGAAGATTGATCAAAAATCGTGGTGTGGATAGTCTGGTAGCCATTTTCTTTGGGCAACGCAACATAGTCTTTAAAGCGTGAGATAATGGGCTTGAAACGTAGATGCACAATCCCTAAAATGCGGTAACAATCCAGGGGGTTTTTAACTAAAACCCGCACAGCCATCAGATCCAAAATCTCATCCATGCTCACTGCCCCCTTGCGTTGCATCTTGAGATAGATGGAGTAGGGCCGTTTAATGCGCGTGGTGAGCTGGAAATCCCCTTCTCCAAATCCAGCTTCAAAAAACATTTTCTCCAATTTGCCCGCAAAACGATTGAGTTTCAAGGAAAGAGATTGGCGATTCTGATCCAAGTAAAGTTGGATTTTTTGATACTCTTGGGGATAAATATAATAAAAACTTTTGTCCTCGAGCTCGTTTTTGATGGAAGCCATCCCTAGACGGCTGGCAATGGGCGCATACACCGCTAAAGTCTCTTTAGAGATACGGATTTGCTTATCTCTAGGGAGAGCATCTAGGGTCAAAATATTGTGCAGACGATCGCTGATCTTGACAATGAGAGCGCGTGGATCGTTGATTGCGCCCACTAAAATTTTTCTAAAAGTCAGAGCGGAAGCCAATAATTTAGAGTCTTGGGCTTCCATGGGGAACTCTTCTTTTCTAATCTCAGTAATTTTAGTCAGAGCATCGACGAGATTGGCCACATCTTCGCCAAATTCACGCGCCACATACTCGATGCTGCACTCGGTGTCTTCCACTACATCGTGTAAAAGGGCCGCACACAGCATCGCCTCGTCTCCATCACAAAAGGCGACAATACACGCAACGCAAATAGGGTGAGTAACATAAGGACCTCCCCCTTTGCGAGTCTGGCCTGCGTGAAAACGATGCGCCACCTCTAAAGCTTGCGCAACCCTTGGAGTGATTTCTGCGACATTTTCCAAGACATGCGTGGCCTCATGTGGCCCACAAACCTCCTTGAGCGCTCCTAGAATTTCAAGCAAATCCTCATAACTTTTTCTTTTAATATCTTGCGTCAATGCACTCAAGACTGATTTTTCCTTGTGCGATCTCCACGATCGCGATGTCTGTGAGCTTGTAATTCTTAGTGTCCATGGCCACCAGCGGTTTTGCTCCCGCGCCCAGCTGTTTTACTCTTGTAAAAACCAAGTTGGAAAGAATGTAACGATCGTTGTCTACTTTAGCAAGGGCTTGGGCTACAATTTCTTCTGTTCTCAATTGAATCCTTTTCTAGGTTAACTCCCTATTTTACCACAGAAAATATACCTTGATTATGTTTTACCACTTGCAGGAGATTATCTTTTTTAAACATATTGCACACGACAATGGGGAGTTTATTGTCTTTAGCTAGCGAAATAGCTGTGTCATCCATCACTTCGATATTCCCAATCAGGGCATCATTATAACTCATGGTATCAATTTTCTTAGCATCTTCAAACTTATTCGGGTCCTTATCGTAAATCCCATCTACCTTAGTGGCCTTCACGATCACATCGGCCCCAATCTCAATGGCGCGCAAGGTGGCAGCTGTGTCCGTAGTGAAAAAGGGATTCCCTGTCCCCGCTCCAAAAATCACAATGCGCCCCTTTTCTAAATGGCGAATAGCCTTCCTGTAGATGTAGGTTTCACAGATTTCTTTAACCTCAATGGCACTTTGCACGCGCACATCTAAGCCTAGATGTTCCAAGGCCTCTTGCATGGCCACTGCATTAATTACTGTGGCCAGCATTCCCATATAATCCCCACTGGTGCGCCGAATAATCCCTCCTTTAGCTGCACTTACCCCTCTGATAATATTTCCACCACCAATGACAATGCCCACTTCAATCCCATGATCTGCAAGCGTCTTGATCTCTTTGGCAATGTAACTTAAAATTTGGATGTCGATTCCAAAATGACTCTCCCCTGCCAAAGCCTCGCCGGAAAATTTGACCAATGCCCGCTTGTTCTTATGCCCTTTGGTTTGCATGGACTCCCTTCAGTGATTGAAGGACGCATTCTATAGCAAAAAGACTTAAGATTGCGTCAATTCTACGACAATCTCTTTAAAAGTATAGGCAATGTGTCGGATTTGGGCTTCATCAATGCAGTAGGGGGGCATGCAGTAGATAGTGTTGTGTAGGGGACGCAAGAGCACACCTTTGCAAAGAGCCTTCTCAAAGACGCACAAACTCACGCGCTGGCTACCTGCATACCCTACCAGCTCAAAGGCAAAGATCATGCCAAGCGCGCGTAAATTCGCCACTCCTTTTACATCCCCCAAAAACTCCTGCAAACAAGCCTGCATGTGTGCACTCAACATCCGATTATGTTCTAACACTTGATTTTGTTCTAAAACATCTAAAGTAGCATTAGCACAGGCACAGGCTAAGGCATTGCCCGTATAACTATGTGAATGCAAGAAATTTTTATTTTCAGAATAGGGGGCGTAGAATTGATCATAAATGCGATTAGAAGTGAGCACTACTGCCAAGGGTAGGTATCCTCCGCTAATCCCTTTGGACAAGCAGAGAAAATCGGGCATTACACCACACTGCTCATAAGCAAAGAGAGTCCCCGTGCGTCCAAATCCAACCGCAATTTCATCAAAGATCACATGCACACCATGCTCTTGGCACAAACGCACAGCTTGGCGCACATATTCTGCGCTGTAAAAATGCATGCCCCCAGCACATTGAATCAAAGGCTCCAAGATAAAGGCACTGATCTCTAAGCTATGTTTGTCCAAAATTTGCTCCAGTTGGGCTAGGGCATTAGGAATGTCCTCATCTCCCTGAGGCACAGGGGTGCTCAAATTTTCTAAAAATAAAGGCGTATAGGTATCCTTATAGAGTCCCACATGGCTAATGGAGAGCGCACCTAGGGTTTCGCCATGATAGCTATTGCTCAAAGATAGGAACTTAGGTCTTTTGTGTCCTGCTAGGAGGTGGGAGTGGAAACTCATTTTAAGGGCAACTTCAATGCACGAAGAGCCATTGTCGGCGTAAAAGCACTTATCAAACCCGCTTAGGGCACAGAGCCTCTCAGAGAGACGGATGATCTGAGGATGGGTGAAACCCGCTAATAGGACATGCTCAAGGGTGTCGATTTGGTGTTTGAGTTGCTGGCTGATGTAGGGGTGGTTATGCCCCAAGAGATTCACCCACCAGCTACTAATCGCATCGATGTAGGCCTTGTCTTCAAAATCGTAGAGATAGATACCCTGCGCGCGCTTGATAGGCACCAAGGGGAGCTGCGCATGGTCATACATCTGGGAACAAGGGTGCCAAATGTAGCGCATATCCCAATCATGGTAGTGGGCATTGGTGTGCATTTGAATCTTTCTACATCGTCAATTTAGCTAAAAATCAAAATCTTAAAGCAAATTTTAGTCAGCTTTCACTAAAATAAGCCTTTATTTTGGAACATCTTTAAAAAACGCGGGGCTTTCGTGATCACTTGGATGCAGAAGCATAAAAAATACCTCGTTGTTACCATTTGGATTAGCACGATCGCTTTCGTGGCTGCGGGCATGATCGGCTGGGGGCAATATAACTTTTCTTTGGGAAATGATAGTGTGGCCAAAGTGGGGCAGGTGCTGATCACCCAAGAGGAATTGGAGATGGAGTACAAGCGGCTTGTAGACGCTTATAGCGAGTCTATTCCTGACTTCAAAGACCTGGATGCCAAACAGCTACAGGCCATGGGACTTGAAAAGAGTGCGCTCAATCTCCTTATTAACCAAGCCTATCTCAAGAATCTTGCGTTAGATTTGGGAGTGGGTGTGAGCAATGCCGAAATTATCGCTGAAATCCAAAAGAGTAAGATGTTCCAAAAAGACGGGCGTTTTGACGAATCTCTCTACAAGCAGCTCTTGCAACAAAATCACTACCGGCCGAGTGCCTTTGAAGACAATGTACGCAATGCTCTGCTGGTGCAGAAAATTTCTGCTCTCTTCCCTAAGGCCACTACGCCCTTAGAAAGGAATGCTTTTGCCTATCCTTTGAAGATCCAAGATCGCGCGGTGATTAAGATTTTGCACGCTAAAGACGCGCCCATCAAAATTGAGGAGAGTGCCCTTAAAAGCTATTATGAGCAACATAAGGATACTTACAAATTGCCCACCAGTTACACTTTGGCAGTACTACAAGTAGAACCAGATAAGACTACTCCCGATGTGGCTGTGTTGCGCGCACACTACCAATCTCATAAGAGCGCCTACATAAGTGCAGAGGGCAAGCTAGAGGATTTTGAGCATGCCAAGTCTAGGGTGACCCATGACTATCTGCAAGCTCAGGCTAAAGAGCGCGCTTTGGAGCAGTATCTCGCCTTAAAAAAAGGTAAATTGACCCTTGCAGAACAGACTGTTACAGACTTGCCTTATACTGAACAAATCAATGCCCAGATAGAAAAGATGCGCCCTGGAGAGGTACTCAAACCCTTAGAATACCAGGAGGGCTACATGGTCCTCAAACTGGTTAAAAAATCTAGCAATGCGCTCAAGAGCTTTGAGCAGGCAAGGCCTGAAGTGTTAGCAACTCTCACCCATACAGAACAGCAGGCATGGCTTAAGGAACAGGCACGCAAGGAACTTAAAAATTTCAAAGGGAGTGATATTGGTGCAATTTCACCCGAATTTCAGGGGAGTATCCAGGAACTAGACCCTCCACAAGCCAAAGAACTTGTTACTTACATTTTCAAAAGACCCGATTTAGAAGGTTTTCTTGTTTTGAAGGATAAGGCTGTGCTCTATCGAATTTATAAGCAGGATTTTGCGCATGTCTTGCACAACAAGCCTTACTTAGAAGAAATAGCGAGCAATCTCAAAACTCAGGACTTCGATCAGGCGTTGGTGGCTATGCTTAGAAGCAAGTATCCCATTACAATCTATGCCAAGAGTTTGCAGGAGTAAAGCGTGAATCCGATCATACTTGGTGTGGATATTGGCTCTAGCAAGATTTGCGCCATCATTGCTGAACTCAAAGAGGGAACTCCTCAGATCATCGGGGCGAGCACACAAAAATCTGAGGGAGTGCGCAAGGGGAGTGTGAGCAATATTTCCCAAGCGGGTGAAATCGTCAAAAAAGCCATCGAAGATGCCAAGCGTATGGCAGGTTTGGACTTTGTAGAAAAAGCGATCGTTTCCATATCGGGGGCTTATACCCAGAGTGTAAATAGCTCTGGAATTATCAATGTGCCTAATAATGAGATCACGCTCAAAGAGATCAACCGCGGGTTAGATACCGCCCTGCACAATGCCTCTATCCCGGCTGGGCATGAAGTGATCCACATTCTGCCCTACCAATTCAAGTTGGACAATCAGGACAATATCGAAGACCCGATGGGGATGAGTGGTTCGCGCCTAGAGGTCTTTACCCACATCGTTACCGTGCAACACAGTAGTTTAGAAAATCTGCGTCGGGTGATTCAAATCGCTGGGGTGAAGATTGAAAATATCGTTTTGAGTGCTTATGCGGCTTCCATTGCGGTCTTAAGTGAAGATGAGAAGACCTTGGGCGTGGCCTGCATTGACATTGGGGGGAGTACCTGCAATATCATGGTCTATGAGGGCAATTCTATGCGCTTTAATGGCTATGTGCCTGTGGGATCGGAGCATATTAGAGATGACTTGGCCATTGGTCTGCACACTCCTTTGGGCGCGGCCGAATTTGTCAAACGCGAGTATGGGAATTTGCTGGCCGAAGAGAGCGATCAAGAGATCGAAGTGCCTGCCGTGGGAGCGGAAAATAAGAAAAACCGCTTTCCTCTGAAGTTTGTACATGAAATCATCAACACCCGTGTGTTAGAGGTCTTTAATTTACTCAACAACGCGCTGATTAGTAGCAAGCTCAAGGATAGTTTAGGGCGGGGTGTGGTGCTTACAGGAGGGATGACCCACATGCAGGGAATCCAAAATGTCGCTGGTGCGATCTTTGGAAACATGCCCGTGCGCATCGCTAAACCTATGGAGATTAGTGGGCTGTTTGAAGAGCTCAAAGACCCCACTTACGCGGTAGCAATCGGTTTGATCCTCTATGGGGCAGGAGGGCACACTAATTACGAAAAGGATTCTGAGAAGACGATTCGCTACAAGGAGAGTCGCCATAACGCCCAACCCACTTTCACTTATGCGCCTGAGCGTAACTATATTGAAACCGATCTCACCAATCTCAAGCATAATAGTGAACCTCTTAAAGAGAGTGGAAAAGAGCGGAAAAAAGATATAATGTACCCCTACAGCAACGCGCCTAAGGAAGCGGGCTTTTTTGAGCGGATCAAAGAGTGGGGATCAAAGTTATTTTAAAGGACAATGGGTGGCGGTATTGAATGAAACGGGCGTAGAAGTAGAAGAAATCTTTGAAACCAATGGGGCGAAGATCGTCGTTATTGGCGTAGGCGGTGGTGGGTCCAATATGATAGCACATCTCATCGCTACGGGTACTTATAAAGACATCACTCTCATCGTTGCCAATACGGATGGGCAGGCCCTTAAATCTTCTAATGCTAAGAATAAAATCCGTTTGGGAGAAAAAGTTACCGGAGGCAGGGGAGCGGGCATGAAACCTGAAATTGGCAAACAGGCTGCTCAGGAATGTGTCGAAGTCATTAAAGAGATGGTTTCAGGGGCAGATATCGTCTTTATTTCAGCTGGTTTAGGGGGAGGAACGGGGACGGGGGCTGCCCCTGTGATTGCTCAAATCGCTAAAGATGCAGGGGCCTTAACTGTTTCTGTGGTGACAAAACCCTTTAGTTTTGAGGGGCGTAAGCGGGCTAAAATCGCCGAGGAAGGTCTGCAAGAGCTAAAAGCTGTGAGCGATTCAATCGTGGTGATCCCCAATGAAAAACTGATTGGTTTTATCGATAAAAATGCGGGCATCAAGGAGAGCTTCAAGGAAGTGGATAATGTATTGGCCAAGGCTGTTAATGGCATTTCTAGCATGATTATCAATTATGGGGAAAACGACATTAATGTAGACTTTGCCGACCTGAAAACTGTCATGAATCATCGCGGATTAGCCTTAATGGGCATTGGTGAGGCCACAGGGGTCAATGCCGCCACAGTAGCAGTAGAGAACGCCATTGCCTCACCTTTGTTTGACAATGTTTCCATTAATGGTGCCATGGGGGTTTTAATCAATTTTGAGTGCCATCCGGATTATCCCCTCTTAGAGATCACCACTTCAGTGGGCATTGTAGAGTCGATGGCCGATGAGGACGCAGACATTATCTTTGGAAAGTGCACCTCCACCAACACCCCTACCGATCATGTGAAAGTGACTATCGTGGCAACGGGTTTTGAAAAGCCCACTGCCCCTAAAGAAGAGCTTAAATCTGAATCTTCTTTTAGCCTTTCTAAAAGCGCTTTGGAGGATATTAGACTGGTGAGTAGTGGGGAGACCTACCAGGGCATCGATTTAGACAAGCCAGCCTTTTTGCGCCACCAAAAAGACTAACCCAGTCTCTCAAGCATGCAGGTTTTGTAACTTGCATAGCGTCCTTGTAAAATCGCCTCTCTAGCCCCGCGCACCAATTCTAAATAAAAATGCAGATTGTGTAAACTCGCCAAACGAAAATAGCTCAATTCTCGCGTCCTAAAAAGGTGGTGTAAATACGCTCTGGAGTAATGCGTGCAGGTATGGCAGATGCAGGTACAATCCAAGGGTATGTCGCTGTCCTTATGGTGGGCATTTTTAATACTGATCTTGCCCTGCATGGTAAAGAGCGTGCCATTTCTAGCGTTGCGCGTAGGCATGACACAATCAAACATGTCCACGCCCCGATCGATGGCTTCTAGTAAATCTCGGGGCGTGCCCACTCCCATTAGGTAGCGGGGTTTATTAGCAGGTAATAAGGGCGCAGTATGGCTGATCGTATCATACATCTCTTGCGCGCTCTCTCCCACTGCTAACCCACCGATAGCAAACCCATCAAAATCCAATGCGCTTAATTCCAACGCGCTTTGCGTGCGTAGAGCTAGATGTGTGCCTCCCTGCACAATGGCAAAAATACGATTATAAGGGCGGGCATGGCGGATATGGTGTTCCAAGCTTGCTTGTGCCCACGCTGTAGTGTTTTGCACCCCCTTTAAGAGGCGACTATAGGAAGCTGGCAGACCCACTAAATCGTCTAAAACCATGCAAATATCACTATTGAGGGCATATTGAATATCTAAGACCTTAGAGGGGGTGAAAAGATGGCTACTCCCATCAATATGAGATTTAAACACAATGCCCTCAGGGTGTTCTTTAGTGTTGTGGCGCAAAGAGAACGCTTGAAAGCCCCCACTATCGGTTAAAAAATTCCCCTTAAACCCGCTAAAGCCATGCAAGCCTCCTAGTTTGGCGATGCGCTCATGGGTAGGACGTAAATAGAGATGGTAAGTGTTAGCTAAAATAATAGGGGCTTTAAGCGCATGGAGGTCTTGGGTATCCAGGCTTTTAACACTAGCTTGTGTACCCACAGGCATGAAAACCGGGGTTTGCACTACACCATGCGCTAGTTTTAAAGTCAATGCTCGCGCATTTACATCCTGAGCGTCTAACCTCACTTCCATCAATGACCTTAATATTTTTACTATATAATAACCAAAAACAATGGGAAGTGCTTGAAAAGGGTTATGTTGATCTTGGAGGGGACTGTTGCCAAAAAATGTATCGAGGTGGTAGCCACCAAGTATTTTAGCAATAATTTTTACCTCATTATCACCAAAGACCCCAGTTGTTTACCCGCTAGCTTGCCCAGCACCTTTGCTGTGCACCATTTTGACCCCACCTCTGCCTACCATCTACACCCCCTCTTAGACGCACAAGTCAGTGATGTTTTCCTCATCATGGGGAATACCAAAGAGCAACAAGCCGTCTATGAGATCATCCGCCAAAAAAATAAAGAAGTGCGTTTAGTGGTAACTTTGAAGAGTGGAGCAGAGTGGGAGGGAGGCAAAGATGATAAACTAGTATTGATGGATAATGCCCAAATCATTGCCAACAAGTGCATCGCCAAAATTCCCAATGTGCCCAATGTGCCTCAAGGGTTTGGATTGGAACAAGGGGAAGTGATGGAAATTGGTGTGCCCTTTGGGAGTGTTTTTGCCTACCGCCACATCGGGGCTTTGCGCCAAAAAGATTATAAAATCGTGGGGATTTATCGCAAAAATAAGTTTTTCTTAAGTAGCCCATCTACCATTATTCAACCCCGCGATCAACTCTTGGTAGTGGGTAATCCAGAAGTGCTCAATAATGTCTATTTGCAGGTAAAAAGCAATGTAGGGCAGTTTCCAGTGCCCTTTGGACGCGACATTTACCTATACATAGACATGCACTTACAGAGTCCTCAGGCCATCGAGCGTGATCTCAAGCAAGCCCTCTTTTTGCATGAGAATCTCAAAAGTTTGGTTCTGTATATCTACATCCTCAATCCCAAACTCAGCGCTTCGAAAATACGCGCTATTGAAAGAGAAGATATCCATGTGCATTTAGATTTTAGCGGGAGCACTTTTCATGAAAGGTTGAGCTTGGATAGCCAAAAAAAGATTGGCCTAGTGGTAGTAGGCAAGGAAATCTTTAGCTCTGCTCAAAATCGCCAAACCCTTTTTGAAATCACCACTCCCATTTTTAAAACCAATGCTAGGGGACTGGACGACATCAAAAAAGGCATGGTAGTGCTCAATGAAAGCATGCAACAAAGTGAGGATATCTCCTCTGTAATGTTCGATGTTTGCGCACAAATGAGCTTAGACATGCTATTATATGACTTTGACCCGGACAAGCGTTACAAGGTGGAAGTCATTGACAATTACAAACACCTTTCTCATATCTACAATCGTAAGATCAAGATCATCCGCACCTCTATGAAAAACCCTATCTTATTTTTAAGAAAACTCGAAACCTCCATCATGCAATTTTTGCCCTTTGAATCCTGTATCACCCAGAGCGAGCTCTTTTGGATGTTTTCGACCAAAGTCGAAAAGATTGCTTTCTTAAGCGATATTCATCCTCAACTCTTTATCCCTGTGGTAGAATGATGCACCTGGAGATTCAAGCAGGGCAAGGGGCTTATGCCGTGCATATCGGGGCATTGCCCCAGATCAAACTGCCTTGTAAAGTGTTGATCGTGAGCGACATGCCAGTTGGGGAGCTGTATTTAGCCCCCTTGCTAGAGCGTATAGAGGCAGCGCACATAGCAACCCACTTAGTGCCCACAGGCGAATCCTTTAAAACTTGGGACACCTTAGAGGGTATCTTAGAGAGTGCCTTTAGCGCGCATTTGAGTCGCTCAGATTGCATGATCGCCTTGGGGGGTGGAGTGGTGAGCGATATGGTGGGTTTTGCCAGCGCGATTTATAAACGGGGCGTTGATTTTTACAATATCCCCACGACCTTGCTCGCCCAAGTGGACGCAAGCGTGGGGGGCAAAACGGGGATCAACAACGCGCATGGGAAAAATCTCATTGGGGCTTTTCATCCCCCCAAAGCCGTTTATATTGATCCAAATTTTTTAAAGACCTTACCCCAACGCGAGTTTAGGGCGGGTGTGGCAGAAATGGTTAAGAAAGCAATTTGTTTGGACGCGCCCTATTTTGAGTGGCTACACAACCACCCCATAGAGGCGCACCTAGAAGAGGCGATCTTTAAGAGTGTGCAAATCAAAGCTAGAGTGGTGCAAGCAGATGAGAGAGAGAGTGGGGCGCGCATGGCACTCAATTACGGACACACTTTCGCGCATGCTATTGAAAAGGAAGGTAACTACACGGAATTATTGCACGGGGAGGCAGTAGGGGTAGGTATGCGCATGGCTAACGCACTCGCCCTGCAATTAGGCTTGCTTGGGCATGAGAGTTATGTGCGCATAGAGGCATTGTTGCACGCCTATGGCTTAGACCTACCCTATAAAATCAAAAACATGGAGAATTTCTACGCCACTATGCAACAGGACAAGAAAAATAGCACCGGCGTGCGTTTCATTTTGCCCACAGACATAGGGAGTTTTAAGATATGTGATGGCGTGCCTCAAAGTGTGGTATACGAGGTATTGGATGCATGGGCTTGAGAATCCTTGTCTTACTATGGACATTGTGCGCAGGGTTATATGCCCAGCCAGACCCTAGCGTGCTCAAAGTCCAGCTAGAGAGTTTAGATAAACAACTCGAACCCAATGCATGGGTGCAAAAATTCAAGAATTTTGAACATTACCAACAGCTCTCCTCGCAGATTCGCCACTTACAAGCACAACTCAAAGCTCTCAAGACCAAAGGAGGGCATAACCTAGAAATAAGCACCTTGGAGCACAATTTACAGAGCCTCCAACACCAGCAAAAACTTTTGGAATCTTACAAAAATCCTCCCTTTAAAGAGTTGGTAGAAAAGCCTGCTGTTCTCAATATCCCCACAATCACAAACCCATTTGCTATTATCGGGGGGCTCTCTTTCTTAAAAACCCTACAAGCGCGCTACAAAAGTATGCAGAGCAATTTAGAGAGTTTAAAGCACGCTTTAACCCTAATCCAAGAAAAACGTGCTCTCTTAGAGCAACTCAATACTCTCAGCCCTAATCCACAACTGAGCGTGCAAACCTCCCAAGAGCAAGTTAAAATTCTTGAGTTTCAAAGCGCACAAAACCTCTTGAGCGCAAGTTTAGAAAGCTACGCTAAGGATGTGCAAGCCACGCGCGCGCTTATCCAAGATCAAATCAAGGATCAGCTCTTTAAATTGGCATGGGTGATGCTTGCCGCACTAGGAAGCGTGTTTTTGGCATGGTTGTTCAAACGCTTGAGTCATAAGTACCTAGCCGGAGATGAGCGCGCTTACACTATCAACAAAGCGATCAACTTTGTAAATGTGAATCTCATCGTCTTGATCTTTCTCTTTGCCTATTTGGAAAATGTTTCTTACCTGATCACCTTTTTAGGTTTTGCTAGCGCAGGGTTTGCCATTGCGATGCGCGATGTGTTCATGAGCGCGCTAGGATGGCTCTCTATTATTCTCAAGGGGAGCGTACATGTGGGCGATCGTGTCAAAATTACCAAAGACGGGAACACCTATGTGGGCGATGTGCTCGATATTTCCATGCTCAACCTCACTATTTTAGAAGAAGTAACCCTCACCACCTACACCAAAAATAACGGGCGCGCGGGGCGCATCATCTTTGTGCCTAATAACTACATTTTTACAGGGCTTTTTTCTAATTACACCCATTTGGGCTTAAATGCTGTGTGGGATAGCTTAGACTTCTTACTTCCCTTTGGCTCTAATTACCAGCGTGCCATAGATGTCGCTCTACAGATCGCTACAAGGCATTCTCAGTCTATTAGCCAAATTACCCGCACACAGCTCGATAAAATGCGTGCCAAATACGCGTTGCGTACTCTGGATTCTGAACCTAAAATAGCTCTCATGCCCGAAAAGGAGGGTATGCGCCTATATATTTCCTACTTGGTGAGTGCCTACGACACGCTAGGACTGCGCACTCAGATTGCCCTAGAGATCATCAAGGCCTTTGAACAGGCGGAAGATATTTTTATCACTCCTAAGTCTGCCTCATGAGATGGTGGTTTCTGTGCTTATGTGTTGGTGTGTTGATGGGTTCTCAGGATTCCATACCTAGCAGGGAAGCGTTGGCGCAACTTGAGATAGAATTGCTACACTTAGAAAAACGCCTAGAAGCCAGCAATAATATTTGGCTTAAGAAATTTAACAATGTGGAAAGTTACGATCAAATCTATGAGGAGATTCAGAGAATCCAGAGCCAAATCAATGTGCTCAAACATGCAAAAGGGGAGGATACGCTGCAAATCAGCACTCTAAACCATACTCTGCAAGCTCTCAAGCACCAAGAGGAGCTCTTGGAGCAATACAAAGTCAACCCCTTTAAAGAGCTTATAGAAAAACCCCAAATTGGCACGATTCCCTTCATCAGTAACCCTTTGGCCATTGTAACGGGGATTTCCTTTATTAAAACCATCAAAGCACAATACGCGACAATGCAGCGCAATCATAGACTCTTGATACAGGCCTTAGAGCTTTTAGAGCAAGAAGTGGGTGTGCTCACCCAACTAAAAGCCCTGCAAGAGAATAATAATACAGCTAAAAAACTCTATCAGGAACAAATTAAAAAGATCGAATTACAAGGGGCACAAAAACTCTTAAAAACTAGCATGGACTTGTATGCTAAAGACATTGAGGAAGTGAGCGCGAACATCCAAACCCAAATTAAAGCCCAGCTTTTCAAGCTTCTGTATGTCATGCTCATTGTGTTGGTAAGCATTGTCTTGGCGTGGGCTTTAAAAGTTATTAGCCATAAATATGTCCAAAGCAATGAGCGCGCTTACACGATTAACAAGGCGATCAATTTCATCAACGCCAACATCATCCTGTTGATTTTCTTATTTGCTTACCTGGAAAATGTCTCTTACCTAGTTACCGTGCTAGGTTTTGCCAGCGCAGGGCTTGCCATTGCCATGCGCGATCTGTTTATGAGTGTGCTTGGATGGTTCACCATTATTGTGGGAGGGAATGTGCATGTGGGAGATCGCATCAAAGTTTCTAAGGATGGAAATACTTATGTGGGCGATGTGTTGGATATTTCCATGCTCTACATCACTATCTTAGAGGATGTAACTCTCACCAGCTACACAGAGAACGACTGCCGCGCGGGGCGCATCATTTTTATCCCCAACAATTATGTCTTTACAAATCTCTTCGCCAATTACAGCCACTTTGGCATGAAGAGTGTTTGGGATGGGATAACTTTTTGCATCACCTTTGACTCCAACCACAAGAGGGCGATGGAAATCGCGCTAGATGTCGCCAACATGCATGCCAAGCAGTATACTGAGATGACCTATAAACAGCTGGGCAAGATGCGCACCAAATATTCTCTGCGCAACACCAGCGTGAATCCTAGGGTTTTCATGGCTCTACAAAAGGATGGGATTCAAATTTCTGTGTGGTATCAAACTAACTCTTATGCTACCCTTGCGCTCAAGTCTAAGATTTCTAGTGATATCATCGAGACTCTCTTAAAAGAGCCCGATATTTGGATCGCCTACAGCACCACCAAATTTGTGGGCGATGTGGGCGATGGATTTGGCAATAAGGACTATATAGGAAAAACATGAAACAGAAAGTCTACTTTAAAACCTTTGGCTGCCGCACTAATCTCTTTGACACACAGGTGATGTTGGCGCATTTGAGAGATTTTGAACACACCCAAAGGGAGGATCAAGCCGATATTGTGGTGCTCAATTCTTGCACAGTTACCAATGACGCAGACTATAGCGCGCGCGCTTATGCCAAAAAAATGAGTACTTTGGGCAAAAAAGTCTATTTCACGGGGTGTGGGGCGCATACACAGGGTTTAAAACTCTTTGAGCAAGGGCATGCCTTTGGGGTTTTTGGGCACGATCGCAAGGAGCAGATCAACACCCTATTGCAGGCTAAAGAGGGATTTTTTCATGCAGATAGCCTCGCGCATGTGGATTCTAGCATCGTACCTCTCTTTGTGGGCAAAACCCGCGCCTTTGTGAAAATCCAAGAGGGCTGTGATTTTAAATGCAGTTATTGCGTAATCCCTCTAGTGCGGGGCAAATCCCGCTCTTTGCTTGAGAGTCAGATTTTAGAGCAATGCCAAGTATTAGCTCAAAGCGGAGTGTTGGAGATCGTACTCACAGGGACCAATGTAGGGAGTTATGGTAAGGAAACCCGTAGCAATATCGCGCGCTTGATTAAAAGAATCGCGCGCATTGAGGGGATTAAGCGCGTGCGCATTGGGAGCTTAGAACCTAGTCAAATTGATGCAGAGTTTTTAGAACTGCTCGATCACCCCATTTTAGAAAAGCATTTGCATGTTGCCTTACAGCACAGCCATGACACCATGCTCAAACACATGCGGCGGCGCAACCGCACACACAGCGATCTCCAGCTATTAGAAAAGATCGCTTCTAAGGGCTTTGCACTGGGCACAGATTTTATTGTAGGGCACCCTTATGAGAGTGAGGAAATTTGGCAAAGCGCGTTAGAAAACTTCAAAAAGTTACCCTTAACTCACCTACACCCCTTTATTTATAGCGCGCGTGCGGGCACGCTCTCTAGCACCATGCCAGAGCGCGTGCGGGGCGATGTAGCCAAAAAGCGTTTGCAAAGCCTTAGCGCGTGCGTGCAAACAAATAACCACACTTTCCGTGTGCGCACCCAAGACACCCCCCTAGAGGTATTGGTGGAGAGTTACAAAGAGGGACATTATTGCGGGAGTGATCAGTATTTTAACCCCGTTAAAATTGCCTCTACACAGGATTTGCGGGGAAAATGGGTGCGCTTAGATACTTATCATGTGCAAAAAGACATCACTTATGCGACGCTTTAATAAAAAGGTGATCTTGGGGGGCTTAGGAGTGCTGCTAGGTGCGATTGTCGTGGCATTTTTGTTCTTTAGAGATCAAGTTAAACTGGTGAGTATCAAGGACTTTAACGCTCTCTTGCATTCGGATAAAATCCAAAGCATCCAAATGGACGATCGCTACATCTATTTGAAGGTGAATTTTAAGATTTACAAGACCGCGCGCGTAGGCTGGAAAGAGAATTTACAATTCCCCAGCAATATCCCCATTGAGATTCTCAAGGAAGAAAACACCACCCAACAGCTCTTAGACATGGTGATCATTTTCTTTTTCCTCATCGTATTGGCCTTGCTCCTGCGCTTTGCATGGACGCGCAAAAATCTTCCCTTGCAAACCAGTTATGAGGGCGCGCTCAAAGCCCAAAGCCCGCCCATGCCCTCTTTGCACGCCACTCTGCCTAGCGTGCGCTTTGAAGATGTCGCGGGCACTAAGGAGGTCAAGGAGGAGCTTTATGAGATCGTAGACTATCTCAAAAACCCCAAGAAATACCAAGATTTGAAAATCAAATTGCCTAAAGGCGTGCTCTTGGTGGGACCCCCGGGGGTGGGTAAGACAATGATTGCTAAAGCCCTAGCCTCTGAAGCCAAAGTGCCTTTCTTTTATCATAGCGGGAGCGCGTTTGTGCAAATTTATGTGGGTGTGGGGGCTAAGAGAGTGCGCGAACTCTTTGCTAAGGCTAAAGCCTTTAGTCCCTCCATTGTGTTTATTGATGAGATTGACGCGGTGGGCAAGGCTAGAGGCCACCAGCGCAATGACGAGAGGGAAGCTACGCTCAACCAGCTTTTAACCGAGATGGACGGCTTTGAGGAAAGCTCTCAAGTGATTGTGATTGGGGCGACCAATAAAATTGATGTGATGGATGAAGCCTTGCTACGCAGTGGGCGTTTTGATCGGCGCATTTTTATCTCTCTACCCGATTTAGAAGAACGCATACAGATTTTAGATTCTTATCTCAAGGACAAGCAACATAGTTTAGATTGTAAAGAAGTGGCTAAAATCTGCGTGGGCTTTAGCGGGGCGATGCTGGCATCTTTAGTCAATGAGAGCGCGCTCAATGCTCTGCGCCACAACGCCCAAATCATCACCATGAAGGACATTTTAGAGGTCAAGGATAAGATCGCCTTTGGCAAGAAGAAAAATGTCGCCCTGAGTGAGCAAGAAAAAAATCTCTATGCTCTATATCAAAGTGCGAAAGCATTTAGTGCCTACTGGCTAGAAGTGGAATTTGACAAGGTCTTGTTGATGGGGGATTTTTTGATTGCTAGCGATCAAAAGGTGCGTAGCCAAAGCGAGATGAACAATAGTATCAAGGTGTATCTAAGTGGGATGATCATCCTAGAGTTATTTTTTCAAGAACACTACACCTTAGCCAAAGACGATCTCAAACATGCCTTTGAAATCGCCAAACGCATGTGTGAGGATTATGCGATGGGGCATAAATTCATCGGGGATCGCTCCGACATGGAGGCGTTGCTAGGCACGCTGTATAAGGAACAAAAGGAATTTTTAAGCAATTCTAAAATACAGGTGCAGGCGATGGCTAAAATCTTGCTAGAGAAAGAAAAGCTCTCTAAGCCCCAAATCCAAGAGATTTTACATTCCTTTGTGTGATGGTGGGTGCCTACTTCAGCGGTTTTGGTTTTGCCAATGAGAGCTGGCTTTTTGGCTGGATTTTAGAAAAATGCACGCGCTACGATGTGGCCGGTTTTAGCTATGGGGCGATACGCGCGCTAGAGTATGCTTATGAGCAAGTTAAGCAGGAAAAACGCGTGCAACACCTCGTCTTAATCGCCCCTTGCATGCTCGCCCACAAAAGCCAAGCCTTTAAAAATTTACAACTCAAAGCCTACCAGCAAAACCCCCAAGCTTATATGCAAGCTTTCTTTGAAAAAATCGGTTGGAGCACGCTCTTAGCACAGGACCCCAGCCTAGCGCGTTATACGCATTTAGGTAGTCTGCAAGATTTGCAAACCTTGCTCAACTACTACTATGCCCCTGAAAAGTTAGAGTTTTTATGCGCTAAGGGAGTGCGCTTGGAGGTCTTTATCGGGTTAGAAGATGCGATTATGGACGTTAAGGCGTTGTGCGCCTTCTTTAGAAATTACGGCTGTGTGTGGCAGTTTAAGGGGGCTAATCATTTGCTTAGAACACAATGTGTAAAACCCTAACGCGCCCTCCTAAATACTCCAATCATATCACAGCTACCACTATCTCTTAGATTGCACCCTCTTCTATATTGACATACTCCCCATAGCTAAAGCTAGGGAATTCTGGTATCATCAAAGTCCGCCCACAAAGCGGCGTGGTAAGCGTCTGTGGGTGTGAAAGCTATCCACAGCGCACCACCAATGCAGATCGTCAATAGGATTTTTTGAAACCAAAATGCATTATTCTTGCAAGCGTTTAACATGCGCGCCTAAGGCAGACATCTTAGATTCTAGGGTTTCATAACCGCGATCTAAGTGGTAGATGCGGTGCACACGACTCTTCCCCTTAGCCACTAGAGCAGCCAGCACAAGCGCAGAAGAAGCGCGCAAATCTGTTGCCATTACATCTGCGCCTATGAGCGCACTCTGCCCCTTGATGCGCGCTAATGACCCCTTAAGATTGATCTGTGCCCCCATGCGCTGTAATTCACTCACATGCATGAAGCGGTTTTCAAAGAGGCGCTCTTCAATCAAGCTCTCGCCCGCGCACTGGGTGGCTAGAGCCATGAATTGGGCTTGTAAGTCGGTGGGAAAACCGGGGTATTCAGTGGTGATGATCTCAAAGGGTGTACGCGTGGGGGCGGGGTGAATGTAAATGGTATGCTCATGGGGGGCTAATTCTTCGATTTCTAGGCCAAAACCAATTTCACTGAGTTTGCCCAAGATGGCTTCTAAATGGTGAGCATTGGCATGGGTAATAGAGAGACTGGAATTGGTGATAGCAGCTGCGCACAGATAAGTCCCTCCCTCAATGCGATCGGGAATAATTTTTATGGGTTGGAATGTTAAGGTTTCTTGCTGTGTGCCTTGAATATGGATTTCACTACTGCCCACACCGCTTATTTCCACGCCCGCCTCTTGTAAAAACTCACAGAGTTGCACCACTTCGGGTTCTTGGGCGGCGTGCACGATCTTACTCTCCCCCTTAGCCAGTGCGGCAGCCATAATGACATTCTCCGTGCCCGTCACACTAATCTTGTCAAAGACAATATCGCACCCGCGCAATCCCTTTTTAGCTTTAGCAACAATGTAACCCTGTTCGATATGAATCTGTGCCCCCATTTTTTCTAAGGCTTTGAGATGTAGATCCACTGGGCGCGCGCCAATAGCACAACCCCCCGGTAAACTCACCTTGCACTTGCCAAAACGCGTTAAAAGTGGACCCAAGACCAAAATAGAGGCGCGCATTTTGCGCACAATATCATAAGGCGCATCTAGGCTAGTGATATGTGTGGCATCGAGTTTGAGAGCATGGGGGCTATCCCAGGTCAATTGCACCCCCAAATGTTGCAACAGAGTTGCCATGGCATGCACATCGGCCACAGCAGGTAAACCTGCGATCTGTGTCGCACTTCCCAAGAGCGTGCATGCCAAGATGGGTAGAGCCGCATTCTTAGCCCCTGAAATCGCCACACTTCCAGATAGGGATTGCTTTCCCTTGATTTCCAAATAATCCACAATTTCCCTTTAATCTTTCTTTTTATGTTTGAGTGCGAGCCCCACGGTGTTAGCGATGGATTTAGAGAGTTTGGGATTAGCCTCTTCTAGATCATGCCCAAATTTAATCGTGGAATCGATGTCTATGTATTCGCTCTCAGCGATACTCTCAATGAGTCCTAACCAATCGCCCTCTTTGGCATCTTTAGGGAGGATGTTGTAATAGCGGATGAAGTTGTCCACAAGGGTGTCAAACTCCTCTTTGGTCTTGAGCATGGCGGAATTGCTGATGAGTTCTTTGAGAGCGGGGGGTTTTTTAGCAGGAGGAGGGGGTTGGAAGTAGGTGTAAATCAGACCGATAATGAAAATGGGAAAGGCTAGGAAGAAACCCGCACTCCAGTAAATCGCGTAAAACCACAGATCGGTCATTAGCCCCTCACCAGTTCGTAAAAATCATTAGTGGCTTGCACAAACCCATGCATGCTCCCACAATCATAACGCTTGCCCTGAAATTTATAGGCCAAAACCTGTTTACGCTGGGCTTGCTCTAAGAGCGCATCTGTGATTTGGATCTCTTGGTTCTTGCCCGGCTTGGTGGTGGCAAGCACGGCAAAAATATCAGGGGTGAGGATATAACGCCCGATAATCGCTAGATTACTGGGGGCTTCCTGGGCCTTGGGTTTTTCGACCATATCCATCACTTGATACACCCCATAGGCAATCTCCTGTCCTTTGATCACTCCGTATTTATGCACCTCCTCCATGGGCACCTCTTCAATGGCTACAATGCAGCATTGGTATTTAGCATAAAGGGCGACCATTTGGGAGAGCACTCCGGGTCCTTGAGGGTTAATACAAAGATCGTCTGCTAACACAACACAGAAAGGCTCATTGCCAATTAAAGTTTGGGCGGTGTAAATGGCATGCCCTAGCCCTTTCATCTCATTTTGGCGAGTATAAGAGAATTTACAGGCTTGCATGATAGTGCGGATACTTTCTAAAAATTGCTCCTTATTAGTCCCATTGATTTGGTGCTCGAGTTCATAGCTGATGTCAAAATGATCTTCAATGGCGCGCTTTCCCCGCCCTGTTACGATGGCCATGGTATCGCATTGGGCTTCCATGGCCTCTTCTACACCATATTGAATCAGGGGTTTATTCACGATAGGCAACATCTCTTTGGGCATCGCCTTAGTGGCAGGCAAAAAGCGCGTGCCATAGCCCGCCGCGGGAAACAGACATTTTTTAATCATATTATCTCCTAGACTTAAGTGTGTCGTTAAAAAAGGCGTTGATGTCCATGGGTTTGGCATGCGGGGCAAAAATGCGCTGGTAGATAATGTAGTTAGCCATGACCTTCTGCCCGTAGATGCGGGTTTCTTCATAGGGAACAAGCTCCATGCTCAACCATGGCTCAAATTTACCAGGTCTAAAAAAATGCCGCTGAGTCAAGAGGCGTTTAAAAAATCCCGGGCCTGCATTGTAGCTATAGGCGACAAAGAGAGGGTGTTCAAATTCAGCTTTGAGATAGTTGAGGTAGTAGTTGCCAAAGGGCAGGGCAATTTTGGGATTAAACATGTCTGTAAGTTTAGTGGGTCCTACTCCCATTTGTTGGGCAAAATGAGGCACATTGAAAGGCATAATTTGCATTAGGCCTAGCGCGTAAGAGCGCGAAATGAGAGCGGGTAAAAGGAGGCTTTCCTGACGCGCAATGGCATAAGCTAAAGCTTTCTCTGGTAGAGAACTCCATGTAATGATGTGTTCATAGGGGGCTAGAAAATAATGCTTTTGCTTATTGTAACGGGATAAAAAATAGGCTAAATGGGGAAGGGTTTGGGGAGTCTTAAGACTCTCAAGTCTCTTGGCACGCACATTTTCATCTTTGAGCGCAAGAGTCTGATCACGAAAGAGTTGCCATGCAAAGGGGTCTGTAATGTCAAAAGGGGGTTTTTTATGGCGCGCCTGCAAGGTGGTAACAAGTTGATAGGGTGGGGTTTTATGGAGATTGAAGTTGGCGTAAAGACTGAAAAGATTGGGGTTATTGCTCTCACTTAAGCTCTCTAAAATGGCTCGATCCTGGGTGATGAGGTATTGCCAAAAGAGGGCCTTGTCTTTGAGGAATGGTGTGCTAGCTTGGTAGGCTGTACGCTTGAAATAATCTAGGGCTCTGTCCTCTTGCTTTTCTACTAAGGCGTTGATCCCTAGCAGGAAAAAAGTCTTGTCGTCCGTGTTGGTGATATTGGCCTTGGCTAGGGATTTCTTAAAATGCAAGAAACGCGCGTCAACTATAATGCGTTGGATAATCTGGTTGAGTTTGGGGTTATTTTGGTTAATAAAGGATTCAAGGAGTTTGGGCTCGATAGAGTGATCTAAGAGTTGGAGGCGTTGCTTGTAGGGCAGGGCATTGTAGAGATAGACAAGCGTGGTAACACTGCTGGCAAAGAGGGCTTGTGGGATATCATGGTGGAGTAAAATTCCAATGGAGGCGCTGAGTTTGGGGTAGTCCTTGAGCAATTGATTCTGCATGCGCTGCAAAAGAGGGCGTTCTGAAGCGCGTTTGGCACTGGCAAATACTTTAGAAAGGGTAAGACCCAGCGCAATGCACTGGGAATCTTTGAGAACAAGCTCTTGAAGAGAGAGGCTGGTGCACAGATTGGTGATACCCATGCCCAAAGCGTTCTTGGCGCGCATGGCCTCTTGGATGGCGGCACTCTTGTAGGTGACTAATTGATAAGCGCTTTTGGCTTCCTGTGTGGTGGTGTCTGCTTCTTTGAGAAACATCCAAATGTAAAAATCACGCGCAATACCCGCAGGTTTGCTTTTTAAAAAATCCAAAGTCAGGGGTTCAGCCCCCAAGAGGCAGAGCAACAACGAAAAGCACAACAATCGCAACACGCTTTAGCCTTGTGCGTAGACGAATAAAAGTTTGACCACAGTCATGTCCACGAATTGCAGGAGAATGATGACAGCCAGAGGAGAGAGATCAAGGCCATTAAAGACCAAAAAGGGCAAAAGCGATCTAACTTTTGCAAAAACGGGTTCTGTAAGGCGGTAGAGAATTTGCACCAAGGGATTATTGGGGTCGGGTTTGATAAAACTCAAAATCGACGCGATGATAATCACCCATGTGTAGATCGTGATTAGGCTATGCAAAATCGTGGCAAATGCGCCTAGAATAGTGCTAACAACCATGGGGGTCCTTTAGAGTGAGGATTTCAGACGCGAAGGTGCGCACAAAGGGATAGAGCAGACCCAACTCAATGCCGTGGGCTTGTCCGGTGAGCAAGATGCGCAAGGACTTAAAAAAGTCCTTGCCCTTGAGTTGACTAGCTTGCATAGCAGCTTGTTTGAAAGCCTGAAAATCTGCTAATTCTTCTAGGCATAGGGTTTGTAGGGCCTGGTAGAGAGTTGCGCAACGATCGTAGAAATTTTCTCCCTCATAATCACAGGTGATATCTTTGGGGCTGAACATCAAGGTCAATTTGCTTTGTAATTCACACAAAGTGCTCGAATCTTCTAAGAAGAGTTTAGCGAGCTGGGCTTTTTGGGGATGGTCGAGCTTTAGGAGTGTTTGGAGTTCTGAGAGTTCTAAATTTTGCAGGTGCCTATGGTTGAGGTGGCGCAGGTAGGCTAGATCAAAGCGCGCGCTAGAGGCACTCAGTTTATTTATATCAAACCAAGCACAACTTTCCTGCAGGCTAAAAATCTCCTTAGGGGGGCTATAGCCTAGAGTGATGAGATAATTGGCGACACTTTGGGGTAAAAAACCCTGTTGCAAGAGCCACGACACGCTCGAGGCAGCATCGCGTTTGCTCATTTTCTTACCGGTTTCGTGGTTTAAAATCAAGGGTAAATGCGCATAGGTAATCTCAGGGCATTTGACTTCTAAGACCTTAGCCAGTGCTTGCTGGATAAGAATTTGCTTGGGGGTGTTGCTCACATGGTCTTCGCCCCGAATGATGTAACTGATTTGGTAAGTAAAATCATCGCATGCACAGGCAAAATTGTAAGTAGGGGCTTTGTTAGCACGCAAGATCACAAAACTATCAAGCTCATGGGGCTCGAAGCGAATCGTACCCTTGATCTGATCTGCAAATTGCAGGGCATGCGCGCTTCCCCTCAGGCGCACTACAGGGTGGGGGTTGCTTTGTTTTTGCAGGAGAGCCCATGTATCGTGGTATCTAAAGGGGCGTTTTTCCTGCAAGGCGCGTTGCTTTTGTTCTTCTAAAAACTCTGGAGTGCAGTGGCAGTAAAAGGCTAGGCCATGATCTAAGAGTTTTTGAGCGTATTCTAAATGTGTAGGTAAATTAGCGCTTTGATAGACTAGCTGATCCCAAGAAATGCCTATTGCGCTCAAGAGCTCCAAGATTTCCTGATCCTTGTGCGGGATGTTGCGCGCCTCGTCTGTATCCTCAATGCGCACCATCAGGGGGCGTTGGAGTTGCCGCGCTATGATAAAATTGAGCAGGGCTGCACGCACATTCCCAATATGCATGTTCCCGGTGGGTGAGGGCGCAAAACGGAGCATTAAAAAGCCTTTTTGCATAGAATTATAGCCTATTCTTCTAAAACAATGCCCATTGAAGTTGTGTTATAATTCTCTTTAGAGCAGGGGTTTCTAGCCGTAACTGCGCTGGTGGTGTTGCTCTCCCATGAATGAAATTGGCGATTAGATTACGAAAGGTGTTTGCATGACATGTAGCATTGGACAATATCTTTTGGATAGATTAAAGGATTATGAAATTAAACACCTCTTTGGGGTGCCAGGGGATTATAATCTAGGCTTTTTGGATTTGATAGAAGACGATCCGCATTTAGATTGGGTAGGTAATTGCAATGAACTCAACGCTTCCTACGCTGCAGATGGGTATGGTCGTATCAAGCCTATGGGAGCTTTGGTAACGACCTTTGGCGTGGGCGAATTGAGCGCGATCAATGGCATTGCTGGGGCCTATGCAGAAAGCGTGCCCGTGGTTAAAATCGTGGGAATGCCCTCTAGGAATGTATCGGGAAATAAGCGCTTTGTCCACCACACTTTGGGCGATGGCGAGTTCTTGAAATTTTATCGCATGTACGAAGAAGTAACGGTAGCCCAAACCATTTTAAACAAGCAGAACGCCCAACATGAGATCGATCGCGTGCTTGGAGAGTGTTATTTGCAAAAAAAGCCCGTTTATATTGGAATGCCCGTAGATGTGCCCAATCTGCAAATTGAAGTGTCTGCCTCCATCCAATATAAACCCAAGAGTGATCAGAATATTTTAAACGCCTTTATTGAGGCAGTAACACAGGAAATTGAACGCTCTAAGGCGCAAATTGTGCTAGCCGATTACGAGGTTAACCGCTACTCTCTCAACCAAGCCCTTTATGATTTTATCCACAAGACTCATTTGCCCATTGCCTCACTTTCTATGGGTAAGGGGGTGTTTCCAGAAAATCATCCCAATTTCATAGGGATTTACAATGGCATTTTGAGCGATGAAAAAGTCACTTCGGCCATCAAGCATGCTGATCTTGCCCTCTTAATCGGAGTGAAGTTAACCGATTCGCTCACTGCCGGCTTTAACTACATCTGCCAAGACCCTACACCTACCATTGAAATCCACCCACTCTATAGTAAGATTGGCGAGAAAATTTACAGTGATATTTTGATGGAAGATGTGCTTAAAAAGTTATCCACTCTAAAATTTAACACGCATTTCTCCCACACATCCCTTCCTAAGGAAGATGTGCCCTTATCTGGTAAACTCACCCAGCAAAAATTTTTCCAAGTAGTTGCCCAACATCTGCAACCCCATGATATTTTGATTGCCGAACAAGGTACTTCTTTTTTTGGGGCAGTGGCCGTCAATTTGCCCGATGGAGTAACTTTTGTGGGACAACCTCTCTGGGGATCGATTGGATACACTTTTGGAGCTCTGCTGGGGACTTGTTTGGCTAATAGGGATCGCAGAAATATTCTTTTGATAGGGGATGGCTCTTTGCAACTCACCGCACAAGAACTCTCCACCATGCTCAGAGAAAATATTAACCCCATTATCATTGTGATCAATAATGATGGTTACACGGTAGAACGATGCATCCATGGCCCTCAGCGCCAATACAATGATATCAATATGTGGCACTACACGCAGCTCATCGACATGTTTGATGTAAGCTTGAATCGCAAAGCTCTACAATTTAAAGCCTCCTGCGTGGAGGAGCTGGTTCAAGCCTTAGAGCATGCGCGCATACATACCGACAAACTAGCTCTGATTGAAGTGATGATGGATAGAGACGACGCACCCGTGCTTCTCAAAAAATTGGGGGAACTTTTCTCGGCCCAAAACAGCTATTAAGTGAATGTAAAGCCCCCCCGTTGACTTCCCGGCTAGAAATCCCTTTAGGGGAGACCTAGACCTTTAGTGTCTTTTGGGATGCATTTTCTCTGGATTAAGTGTTCCCAAGCATCCACTCCATCAATGCCATGCGCAAAAATACGCCTAATTTGACCTGCTCTAATACCTGGCAACGCGGATCGTCCAAAAGTGCGTCCTCAATGTCGATATTGCGGTGCACAGGGCCCGGATGCAAGATGGGGATGGAGCGATTTTTCAAGCGCGCGCGCGTCAAGCAGAAATCTTTGGCGTAGTCCTTGAGCGATCCATAGGTTTGCAGGCTATGCCTCTCGGTTTGGGTGCGCAACCCCATCACCACATCTGCTACCTCTAGTGCCTCTGCTAAAGAATGCGTGCTAGGGTAAGAAGTGGGGGGTAAGAAGTGGGGGGGAGCAACCAAAATAACTTTTATCCCAAAGCGGGGCAATAATTCGAGATTACTATTAGCCACGCGGGAGTTTTTAATATCTCCCACAATGGCAATGGTTTTGCCTTCTAGTGTGCCCTCAAAGTGGTTATAGATCGTGAGCAAATCTAGCAGGGCTTGGGTGGGGTGAGAGAGTGTGCCACTCCCAGCATTGATAAAGGCGCATTCTAGATGTTTAGCAAAATAGCGCGCAGAGCTAGAATGATGGTGGCGTGTGATGATCAAATCCACACCCATCGCCTCGATATTGTGCAAGGTGTCTAGGAGGGTTTCCCCCTTGCTAGTGGAACTTTTTTGAACATTGAAGACACTAAAATGGGCTTGCAAGCGCGCGGCGGCATTTTGAAAGCTGGCGATCGTGCGGGTAGAGTTTTCAAAGAAAAGGGCGAGGATATGTTTATGCGCTAAGTTAATTGGGACGGCTTCTTGGCGCAAAAAAGCATTGGCACGATGTAGAAGGGCCAAAATTTCGCTATGATTCAAATCTCGAGTGTGCACAAGTTGGGTTAACATGGGTGGGATTATAGCATGGCTAGGTTTCTTTTATCTCTCTTAATGCTGGGCTTAGTGGCGTGCAGCGATAATTTTGCAGAGGCTTACAAACCAGATTTTTTGGCCGAAAAGCGCACGCAAGCCACCCGTAAGGGCGAAGTCATCGTAAATCTGCGACCCGTATTAAGCGCGCTAGCCACGCATTTGAACGATGTCGACCCCGTGCTCTACCATGCGCGTGAATTTTTCTTTGTAGAGATTTTTACCGAGGATCAAAGCTTTTTGGATAACGATGCGATTTCTTATAAACTCTATGGCTTGCGTGGGTTTGAAACCCCCGCTTGGGTGCGCGAGATTAGCAAAGACGAGTTCGACAGCGTGCTACATACTACCAATAAATATGCGCGTGGCTTTCTAGTTGCCTTTGACAAGCTTAATCATATTGCACAAGAGGAAGCCAAGTTAGAAATGGACATCGCGGGTTTGGGCACAATCACCTTTAACTTTGCCTACAAAGTGCCCGCCCCCACCTTTTAGATGCGCTTAGATCAGTTTTTGGTGCACAAAGGGCTAGCCCAAAGCCGATCACAGGCTAAAGATTTAATTTTGCAGGGCAAGGTAGCCAGTGGGGGACGACTTTTGAGCAAACCTAGCCTAGATGTATCTGCTTGCCTAGAGGTGCAATTACTCCAAAGGGTGTTTGTGAGTCGCGCGGGAGAAAAATTATGGCATTACTTGGCGTGTCACCCTTTAGATTGTAAGGGTAAGGTGATTTTAGATGTGGGATCGAGCAAAGGGGGTTTTGCACAGGTCTTGCTAGAAAAGGGGGCCAAAAAGGTGGTCTGTGTAGATGTGGGCACAAACCAATTAGATGCACGCTTAATGGAGAATAGCCGTATACAAGTCATCGAGCAATGCGACATTCGCCACTTCACTCCCCAAGAGCACTACGATTTGCTCACTTGTGATGTGAGTTTTATTTCTTTGAGTAAAATTTTAAAAGCGTTATGCGCTTTGAGTGAAGAGGCGTTGTTGCTTTTCAAACCTCAATTTGAAGTGGGAATCAAGGCTAAACGCGATAAGCGGGGCGTGGTGTGCGACGAAAATGCTATTAGCGCGCGTTTGGAAGAGTTTCTCACAGAGATTGGGCTCTTGGGCTGGCGTGTGTGTGCGCTGGAGACTTCACAGATCAAAGGTAAAGCTGGGAATGCAGAAATTTTTATCCATATCCAAAGATGAGACAAGTTTAAGTCTGGCAATCGGAAAATTTGACGGGGTGCACTTAGCACACCAGCACCTACTGAGCGCACTAGGTTCTCAAGGTGCGGTCTTAGTTGTGGAGCGTACCCATCCCTTAATGGCTTTGAGCCCCCTGGAGGAGCGCGCGCGCTTGTTAGAGCGTTACGCCCGGCACATCTACTTTTTGCCCCTAGAGGAAGCACGGGGCATTAGCGCATCCGAGTTTATTGCCCTCTTAGAGGCCAAATTTCCCAATCTGCAAAAAATTGTGGTGGGCTATGATTTTAAATGCGCGCAGGGACGATCCATGGGTGTAGAGCAAATGCGCGCCCTTTTGCCCCCTAAAATTCAGCTTCAAGTCATGGAAGCCATCAAGATCAAGGGGATCGCTTTGCACTCTTATCATATTAAGGAGTGTATCCAGCGGGGTGATGTGCGCCTAGCCCACCAATTTTTAGGTCGTCCCTTTAGTTTGCAAGGGCATATCATCGCCGATCAAAACTTAGGCAGTTCACATCTCTACCCTACCCTAAACCTCAACACCCAAGCTCTCCAAACCGAATTATTGCCTCACCCTGGGGTCTATATCACCAATGTGCCTCTTGCCAAACAATGCAGCCGCGCGGTGAGTTTTTTAGGACATCGTTTGAGCACGGATGGAAAAATGGCATTTGAAACCTACATTTTAGATCGCCATATCCAAATCCCCCCCTCTGTGTTGCGCGTTTGTTTTTTAAAGAAAATCCGCGACAACCGCCACTTTGGCGATTTAGCTGACCTCAAAGCTCAGATTAGCCAAGACATCGCTTTAGCGCGCACCCTAGATTAAGAGCAAGTTTGTTAACATGAGGGCATTCTTCTAAAGGTTTCTTGTATGGACAACAGGCTGACAGAGCAGGATTTGCCCCTCTTGCGGGAGTGCGCCCAAACCCTGCGCTTTTTAGGCGCGGACATGGTGCAAAGGGCTAATAGCGGGCATCCGGGCGTGGCGATGGGCTTGGCAGAGGTGGGGGTAGTTTTGGGGCGGCATGTGCGCCTCAACCCTAACAACCCGCATTGGCTCAATCGGGATCGCCTGGTCTTTAGCGGAGGGCATGCCAGTGCGTTGGTATATGCGCTCCTGCATCTATGGGGTTTTGATCTGAACTTGGACGATTTAAAAGCCTTTAGACAGCTTGACTCCAAAACCCCCGGGCATTTAGAGTTTAGGCACACCCCGGGCGTGGAGATCACCACCGGACCACTAGGACAGGGTTTTGCTAACGCGGTAGGTTTTGCTTTGGGAGCTAAGATCGCCCAAAACTTACTAGATAGTACAAGCATTAGCCACAAAGTTTATTGCCTCTGTGGAGATGGGGACTTGCAAGAGGGGATTAGCTATGAGAGCGCATCCTTAGCCGGGCATCTACAGCTAGATAATTTGATTGTGATCTATGATAGCAATGCGATCACCATTGAGGGGGACACCAATCTAGCCTTTGGTGAGAATGTGCGCGAACGCTTTAAGGCGCAAAATTGGGAGGTGTTGGAGGGCGATGGACACGACTTTTTAGAGATCGATCGCTTGTTAACGCGCGCCCAAGCCACCACAAAACCTACTTTAATCATCGCTAAAACCACCATTGGCAAGGGAGCTTTAGGTTTGGAGGGGAGTGCAAAAGTGCATGGTGCGCCTTTAGGGGTTGAGGTGCTGGCGCGCTCTAAGGAGGCTTTGGGTTTGAGCGGGGATTTTGTCATCCCTGCGCAAGTGGCGCGCGCGCTCAACATGCAAGAAAAGGGACAACGCCTAGAGTTAGAGTGGCAAAGCTACCTAGAGAGTCAGCCCGATCTAAAGGCACGCATTACCCACTTGCAGGCTAAAGACTTCTCTAAAGTCCAATACCCCACTTTTGAAGCGGGCAAAATGATCGCCACACGCGCGAGCAATGGGGCGATCTTAAACGCCTTGAGTGAGGCGTATTTAGGCTTTTTGGGGGGGAGCGCAGATTTAGCCCCCTCTAATAACACCCATTTGAAAGCCCAGCAAGATTGTTTATCTCCTCACTTTGGGCGCAATCTGCATTTTGGCATTCGTGAGCACGCTATGGGGGCTATGAGCAACGCCCTAGCTAATTATGGCTTGTTTGTGCCCTTTTGTGCGACCTTTTTTGTCTTTAGCGACTATGTGGCCCCTAGCTTGCGCTTGAGTGCTTTGATGGGTAATCAAGTCTTTTATATCTTTACCCATGATAGTATTGGGGTGGGCGAGGATGGTCCTACCCACCAGCCTATCGAACAATTAAGCCACTTAAGGGCTCTGCCAAATTTCTATGTCTTTAGACCCATGGACGCGCATGAAAATGTGCGTTGTTGGCAGGTGGCCCTCTCTTTAAATAAACCCTGTGCCTTTGTGCTCTCACGCCAAAACTTGCCCGTGCACGCTAATATGCCTTTAGAGAGCGTGCAAAAGGGGGGGTATGTGGTGCATGCCCACCCTAATCCCCAAATCACTCTAGTGAGTAGTGGGAGCGAGGTTAGCCCCTGCTTAGAGACGGTGCAGATTTTGCAAAATCAAGGTGTGGGGGCGCAGGTGGTGAGTGTCCCCTGCTTTGATCTGCTCTTAGAGCAGGATGAAGCGTATTTAAAAAGTCTGTTTAGAGGTAAAGTGTTGGCTGTAGAGGCGGGGCGGGGGTTGGAGTGGGGGCGTTTTGCGCACAGCGTGCTGAGCATGGAGAGTTTTGGTAAATCTGCCCCCGGGGGCGTGCTCTTTGATCATTTTGGCTTTAGTGCGCAAAATATCGCTAAGAGGGCGTGCACGCTCGTAGAAGAGTCATGTTAGATTTAAACACCCCCCCTACTTTGTATGTCTTTAGTAGCCGCCGCGCTTGTAATGCCTTTTATGCCAAACAATCCGAAGGGTTTTTGCCCATCGCTTGGAGTGTGCAGGAGTTTTATAATCAGATCAGTTTTGTAGAAGGGCTGGTAAAAATCCCCGAGAGTGTGCGCCAAGTGCTCTTGATGGAGGCGATTAAAGAGGTGGCTAAAGACACAGGGGAGAGAGAAGCGCATCTTATCGTTTTTGAGAAAAGCTTTTTGGGCTATTTGGATGGGAGTAACTTTGTGGCGCGCTTTTTTAACGAGCTAGCCAAGTTTGACATTGACATTGCCCAAATCCCCACTAAAGACATCTACGGAGATTACCAACACCACTTAGAAGTGCTAGAGCGCATCCATAGCCACTATAAAGCCTCTTTGCAAGCACAGGGCTACTACGATCCCATTTTGGGCATACGCCCCACTCTTATACCTGAAGTTTTATGCAAATTTGAGCGCATTGAATTTTATTTAGAGGGCTTTTTGAGCAAGTTTGAACAAGAGATGTTGTTAGAAATCGCTTCCCATGCGCCCTTGTTTTTGCACATCACCAGCGATCGCTATAACCAGTCTTGTTTGCGCTTTTTAGGGGTTAATTTAAAAGAGGAGCATAGCTATATCTTAGACATGCAGGCTTTAAGCAGGGGGGAAAATCCCATTGTGCAAGCCACCCCTCAATCTCCCTTGTGTGCAGATCATATCTCTATTTATGCCTTTAACCAACGCTTAGATCAAGTCGGATTAGCCTTACAAAGGGTGCAAGAGTGGTTAAGCCAAGGGTTGGACCCCAGCACTCTGGCCATCATCACCCCCAGCGCGGAGATTCTCAGTGCTCTTAAATTGTTAGATTTGGGTTATAACCTCAACTTTGCACGAGGAGAAAATATCCAAGAAGTGTTTGCACCCCTTTTTAAAGATTTAGAAGCGCTCAAAACTACCCTGCAAACCTGCCAAACCTCTAACCCCCTAGCCACCCTTCAAGAACACACCCAAGCCCTCTTAGAAAAACACACTGCCCATAAGCTCCAAGATTTTCATCAGGAATTTTTTGAAACCTATAATGCCATTGCTTCTAGCTTGCAACAATACAGCGTAGTGGATTTACTAGAACTCTATATGCGCAATTTGCAAGAGGTGCGCCTCGATCACACCACCGGAGGCAAGGTGAAAGTTTTGGATGTCCTAGAGTGTCGTGGTTTGCACTTTGAGCGTATTGTGATTTTAGATTTTAACGATCGTTTAGTTCCCAATGTGCAGGATAATGATCTCTTCTTAAATACATTCACTCGCACCGCTTTAGGCATTCCCACCCTAAAGGATAAAGAAAATCTCCAAAAACACTATTATTACCAACTTCTCAAAAACACCGCCCATGTGGACATCGCTTATAGCAGCGCGCAAAATGCCATCCCCTCTAAAATGCTCGCAGAGTTAGGACTAGAAACACCGCTGCTTGAGAATGAAAAGAAAGAATTTGTGATTTTCCCTGAAGCACGCACTTGGGAATGTGTGCAAGACAAGATCACGGGTTGCATTCCGCCAAGTTTTAGATTCAGCGCCACAAAAATTAAAGATTTTATGGCATGCAAACGGCGTTTTTATCTACAATATTTGGCTAAACTTGCCCCTGCTCCACAAGAGAGTTTCAATATGGGGTCTTTGTTGCATGCCATCTTAGAGGCCTATTACAGCGGATCGCATTACCAAAGCACGCATGCCCCCATCACTCTAAGTCATTTTTTAAAAACCGCGCAAAGTTTAGAGAGCTATGCTAGCCTAAATGCGCTCCAACGCTTAGAACTAGAAGTGGTCGCCCAAAAACTTGCCCCTTTCTTTGCTCGCGAAGCAGAGCAACTCGCCCAAGCGCAAGTAGTGGCGTGCGAACAACGCTTTGAAACTTCTATTGGAGGGTTTGTCTTTAGTGGGATCATCGATCGTATCGATCGAAACAGCGCGGGCGGCTACGAGTTGTTAGACTATAAATTCAAAAGCACGCTTAAGCCCCAAGAAGAGGGTTACCAACTAGCAATCTACGCTCTGGGCGCGCAATCTCTAGGCTATGCCTGCGAGCATGCCTATTTTTATGACCTTAAAAAGGGGTCTTTGCCAAAGAGGCTCTCCTCTGATTTGCAAGAGGATCAAAGGAGACTACTAGAAATTTTAGAGAGTTGTAAACGGGAAATCGCATTTGATCAAACAGAGGATCGAAGTGCTTGCACCTATTGTGCCTATGTAGACATGTGCGGGAGGGAATGATCAAACTAATTCTTGGACTAGTCTATGCCCTCTTAGGCCTGCTATTTTTAGCAATCGTCTTTGGGTCTAGCGGGCTGGCTGGAGTGTGGGGGGGTGTGGTGGCGCGTGGGAGTGTCGCTTTTTTTGGTGTATTCGCCTATATCTTTCCCTTCTATCTAGCTTCTGTGATATTCTTAATTCGTAAAGCCACTCTGAGAGCTTTAGAGCTTTTGTTTGCTAGCGTGTTGGGGTTTTTAGCCCTACTGCTCGGGCAGGCTTTAGTGGGGGCGCAAGGTTTGGTGGGCAAAGCTCTTTTAGAAGTGCTTGAAACCTATGTAGGGGTGGTGGGGGCGTGGCTTCTCACACTAGGGCTAATTCTTTACATGCTTTTTATTGCCACACCCACGCAATTTAAAGCCACTGCCAAAAGTCTCTATGCCTATCTCCTGCAAACCCCCTCAAGTTTACGCGCTTGGGCGCACAAAAAAGTCCAATCCCACCCAAAACCTCCCCACTTTAACCC
>NZ_JAERIS010000013.1 GCF_017979425.1 Helicobacter salomonis
AAATTTGCTTTAACTTGTGATGGGGAGAAGATCACCAGCCTAGAACAGCTCAAAGAGCATTTTAATCTCTTAGATGTGCTGGAGCATTACAAAACTAAAACCCTATGGCGTTGGCTCAGATCAAGGGGCTATCAAAATGAGTTGGCAGGCATAGAGGCAATCACAGCTACACAGGATACAGAGATTTTAAAAGCCTTGTGTGAGGTTTTTGGGATAGAGGCGGATTTGCAGATGATCCAAGGGGTGTTGGAAAATCACCAGCACATGCAAGAGAAGGAGCAATCACAAGCAGAAACTAGAGCACAAAAACAAGCCTTAGTCCCTTTAAGCGCACAAAAAGCTTTAATGGCTTTGCCCGCTCTCAATGCCCGCAGCATACCCCACGCTCCAAATTTTAAAGATTATCTCAAATCCTATACTGCGCTTAAAAATAAACTCTATAACGCCCAAGATTTAGAGGAGGGCAAGAGTGCTTTAAGGGAGCTAGTCCAAGATTATGCTGAGTTGTTGGAGATGGATAAACTCAACATTGCAGCGGTATTGCATGCAGAGGCTAAATCGCGCCCAGCAAGCAAAGGTTATGATGGAAAACCCACAATCGCACCCCTTTTGTGGATGTGCTTTTTAGTGCATTTTTGGGGACTAAAGTGGGCTGACTGCGTTTGCCAAATGCATATAGATGTTAATGGGCAACATGAACTTGTGTTGCCTTATCTCAGGCGTCATAACGAAAATAGTTTTGACTACTTCACGCATTTTGCACAACCCAAAACACTAACAATTCCCGCACAAGGCAAGGTGCATGTGTTCGATAAGGTGGTTTGTGTGAGGAGACAATACACCATTAATGGCAAAGATGGGGGTTCTTTTTACGATATTAATCCTTACGACCTAGAAACCCATTTAGTCATAAAAGACAACGCCAAGCAACAAAATTTGCTTAGTTTTGGGCTTGATGGGGGCTTTTATCTACTCAAAGGTGCGGTAGAAATCCGCCATAACAACAAAACACAACAAAACACCACCCTATCCTACATAGAAATTGAGCTATAAGGACTCCCATGCCCACTAACTTACCCCACCAACTCCAACAACTCATAGACACCCATGCCCCTATTCTTTACATGTCCTGCCAAGATAAGGACGCTTTAGATAGCCTGATCGCACAAGTTAGAGGGAATAGAGAATGTTTAGAATTTGACCACGCTTTAGGCGTGCTAGACTTTGCCACCAAAGGACCCAAGGGCGAGCCCCAAGACCTAGAGAGCTTTTTAAAAGACAACTCCGATCGCCCCTTTGATGAAGAACTCTTTATCGTGCTCAAAGACATCGACCAACAGCTAGAACAAGAACCCAAAGTGGTCGCCCTCTTGCAACGCATGGCACGCTATATCTTAAGCAAAGAGGATTACAGCGCAACCATCTTTATTTTTTCTAGCCATTTAGGCACGCCTACCATTCCCAAAGAACTCGAGATTTACACCCGCATTTTTGATATCCCCTTCCCGGATAAAGCGCAAATTTTAAAGATTATCAACCACTTTGTGCAGGCAAATCACCTAGACCTAGAACCCCAAGTGGCTAATGAGCTTGCCCTAGATTGTAAGGGCTTAAGGGGCGTGCAGATCGAGCAGATTTTGCGCTTGGCTCTCTATGAGCAGGGGTGCATTGATGCTCAAAGTCGGGATTTTGTGATCAAGGAAAAAGAACAGCGCATTAAAAAGACCAATCTTTTAGAAATGGTGCGCCCCAAAGAGGGCGAGGACTTAGCACACATGGGAGGGCTAGAAAGACTTAAAATTTGGCTAAGGCAACAAGCTAAGATCATCGCCCATTTAGATTTAGCCATGCAAAAGGGCGTGGATATGCCTAAGGGCGTGCTAGTGGTGGGCGTGCCCGGCTGTGGGAAGTCTTTGAGTGCTAAGGCGTGCGCAGGGTTATTCAAACTCCCCCTAGTGCGCCTAGATGTGGGGCGTTTATTTGGGAAATTTGTCGGGCAGAGTGAAGAGAATATGCGCGCGGCTTTGCAACTAGCTGAAGCCATTAGCCCCTGTGTGCTCTGGATTGATGAGATTGAAAAGGCCTTTAGCGGGATGGGGGCTAATGAGGGCGCGCACGAAGTGAGTAGGCGTTTATTTGGGCATTTTCTCACATGGATGGAGGAGAAAAGTAGCATGGTTTTCATCGTAGCCACAGCTAATGACATCACCCGTTTTCCCCCTGAGTTTTTGAGAAAAGGGCGTTTTGATGAACTCTTTTTCGTGGATTTGCCCGGTGTAAAAGAGAGAGAACAGATTTTAACAATCCATTTGCAAAAACGCCAGCAAAATACCCAACACCTAGATTTAAACAAGTTAGCCAAAGAGTGTGAGGGCTTTAGCGGGGCAGATTTAGAAAACCTAGTCAAACTCGCCGTGCAAGAGAGCTTTATTGAAAATAAAAGCCTGAACCTTAACTTCTTGCAAAAAGCCTTAAAAGCCACCACACCCATCACCAAGACCATGCACGCCAAAATCCACGCCATTCGAATCCAAGCTAAGAAATTGTGTTTGCAAAATGCGGGCAATGCTGTAGTTGAGCAAGAGAGCGTGAGTGATAGCAAGACTTGTGATTATAGCACCACTCTAAGGGAAAAAATCCGCTTGAATGTGCGTAGAAAATTAGTGAGTGCTTTGGTGCGTTTAGATAAAAACGCGGGTGCAGAATACGATGCGAGTGAGATTTCTGACATTTCAACTATGTTGAATTTAGTGCAATCCATTGATGGTTTTTACACTTCTGGAAAAAGTAGCACGAGTTTTAAAGAACCTAAAGTCCTTGACTACGATAAAAGGGATTAAGACATGCAGTCTGATGTTCTTGTTTTAACCCCTCTGTCTAACTCCCTACCTACATTCACTCCCGAGCAAGCCCACGCTTTTAGCGCAATTCTAGGGCGTTTCCTAGAGGCACAAGAAAAGGACGGCATGGCGGGCATTGAGGCGCAATTAGCTATAGAGTTGCCCGAAAGTAATGCCAAGGCAATTAGAGAGGAGATAGAGGCAGAAGTTAAAATTTATGAGGCAAAAAAACAATCCCTAGAAAAAGCCCTAGAAAATGGGCGCACTAAAGAGCAGTGGTTTGCCAGTGAAATCAACAAAGCCACAGCAAACATGGCAGCACAAGAGGTAGTGCCCTATCTCAATAATTTAGATCAGGCTATCAAACAAGCCAATACAGAGATGGCTAGTACTTTACTTACTAACGAGGGCGTGATTAGCCAAAACACCAATTTAGATGGCTTTATTGCCGAGCAACAGCACGCCCAGCAATTTAATTTAAACGCAGCAGCTAGGGGATCAGAATACCGCGCGGAAGTGCTTAAGCCCAGTGATGGGTATGCCAAAAATGGTGTGGATGTGGTGATCAAGGATGCAGAGGGCAAGGTAGTTAGGCGTTACCAGTCTAAATATGGTCAAGATGCAGTTAGCACCCAAAAAGCCTTTGAGCAGGGCGACTATCGCGGGCAACAAAAATTAGTCCCTAGCGAGCAAAAGGCACAGCTAGAGGCACAAGGGCTTAAAGTTACGGACAAAATAGAAGCCCCCGATGGCACGACCAGCCAGCCTTTAAGCAAGGCAGAGGCTAAAGCCTTACAAGAAAAAGCCCAAAAAGAGGGGCAAATCCCCCAAAAAGATTACAATGATTATCAAGCCAAAGATTTAGCTAGGGGTATAGGCAAAGAGGCGGGTAAGAGCGCACTCTATGGGGCAGGGTTTTCTCTAGGCATAGATGTGGTTTCGCATATTTTTTCCGGAGAAAAATTGGATCAACAAAAAGTGCAAGAAATCACCAAGCGTGCCCTTGTCAGCGGAGCAGACACGGGGGCAAAGAGCGCGCTAGCTGCCACGATCAAAGTGGCAGCAGAAAAGGGGATTTTGCCTAAAGCGTTGGGGTCTAAAAATGTCTTTGTGGCGGTGGCTAGTACTGCCATAGAAAATATCAAAGTGCTTTACCAATACGCTCAAGGCAAACTCACTGGCGAACAGACGATTGAAAAACTCAATGAAACGACTATGTCCACTATGGCTGGTGTTGTTGCGGCGACTAAGGGCGCAGAAGTGGGGGCAGCTATTGGGGCTTTTTTAGGACCAGTAGGGGCGGCTGTGGGTGGTTTTATAGGCGGAACCATTGGTTATATGGCGGGTTCAGCAGTGGGGCAGGGCATTGCCCAAGTGGCTAAATCTGTCGTCTCCACTGCAGTAAGCGCAGTTAGGTCTGTGGTGAATAGTGTTGTCAGTGTAGCTAAGTCTGTTGCTAGCGGAATTAAGTCGGTATTCAATGTAGTAGCAAGTATATTTGGGTGAAGTTTGCTAGGATCATTACCGACAAATAAAGAAAGGTTGTCCTCTTAAGATGTCTGTTAACTTTAGATCGTTATAATGCGCCTTTGTGTCTGAAGGACAGGTGGGTGAGTTGGCTGAAACCACATCCCTGCTAAGGATGCGTAGCTGCAAGGTTACCGAGGGTTCGAATCCCTCCCTGTCCGCCACCTCCTCAAATCCCCTCGAGTTTTTGGAACGGCTTTTGCTGAAGAGTTAGCATATTTGCTTAAAGGAACAGCATGCATTACCAACTCAAGGCACCTATTCTTGGATTTGAAAATATCATGGAGGTTGAGCTCACTAAGATCGACGACCTCTTCAGCAAAGTGAGTAGCTTAGATGGAACAATTAGTCTAGTCTTGGCCAACCCTTACAAACTTAGAGAGTACAGCTTTAGCATTCCCAAGTACATAGAATTACTCTTAGAGCTAGACTCTAGCTCTGAAGTGGAGGTTTATTGCGTGGTCGTCGTCCAAAAGAATTTGGAAGATTCCATGGTCAATTTCCTGGCACCCTTGATCTTCAACCCCAATAATGGTTATGCCGCTCAAATCCCCCTCTCTATTATGGATTATCCAGATTTTGGGTTCAGAGAAACGATTAAATCCTTTGTGCCTCCTGTTCAGGCAACCTTGCAGGCTAGTTATTAGGCTGTGCTCGCCATTAGCGGTGGGGGGACGGGGGGGCATTTGTGCATTGCCAAGGCTCTAGCCCAAGAGTTTAGAAGTCAAGGTCAGGAGCTCATTTATATTGGGAGCACCACAGGCCAAGATCGTGGCTGGTTTGAAAACAGCCCCCTATTTGTGGAACGCTATTTCTTGGAGAGTAGCGGGGTGGTCAATAAGGGCTTTTGGAAGAGAGTTCCGGCTCTGTGGGCACAACTTAAGGGGGCTAGGATAGCCCTAGGTTTGCTGAAAAAACACCGGGTGCGGGCTCTTATCAGTGTGGGTGGCTTTAGTGCTGGGCCGGGTAGTTTAGCTAGTATCTTTTCGGGCACTCCTCTTTATGTGCACGAGCAAAATGCGATTCAAGGCACTCTTAACAAATATGTCACCCCCTACGCCAAACGCGTTTTTGGTAGCTTTGAAAACCAGAATGCGGGGGCGAAGTTTTGTAAAACCCCCTACCCTGTGCAACAAGTCTTTTTTGAGAAAGCCCGTATTCGCAACCAAATTAACACTATTTTATTTTTGGGAGGTTCGCAGGGGGCTAGTGCCATCAACACATTTGCCCTCTCATGCGCAAAAGAACTCCTCCAGAGAGGTTTAAAAATTCTCCACCAGTGCGGCACACTTGCTTACGAGCGCGTGGCCACCCTCTATCAAGATTTGGGTATTTTAGACATGGTTGACCTATTTGCCTTTGAGCCAAATTTAGTGGAAAAAATGCAGCAGGCAGATATCTGTGTGAGTCGGGCGGGGGCTAGCAGTGTGTGGGAGCTTTGTGCTAATAATTTACCCACTATGTTTGTTCCCTATCCTTATGCCGCCAAGAATCACCAGTATTTCAATGCCTTGGAATTTGAACAAGATAGTTTAGCTAAGATTGTCCTCCAAGAGGATTTACACCCCTCTCAACTTTTTGACTTCATTGAGTGGTTGCAAACCCCTGAAACACAAGGGTTGCACATTTCTCAAGTGAGTCTAAAGCTCAGAGAAAGGATAGCTGGCAACGGCGCGCGCGCGATTGTGGATCACATCTTGGCTGACCTAAACGCTCAGGCATAAAAATTATTGCTGGGGGTCTTGATTTGCGAGCGGGCAATCAGAATGTCGGCGATGTCCTCATCAAAAAACTCTAAAATACTGAAGAGCAGTAAAAACCCAACATAGAGAAGTAAGGCGTAGAGAATACCCAACCATGGGAAGAGCACAAAGGGAATGAAGATGGATAAAATCCAAGATTTTGCATTGAGCCAAAGAAACTTGTCTTTTGTAGAAATTTCTTTGAGATTGGGCACAGACACCACCAATACGGGATAAGAGCCCATTAAAACAACTCCATAAACCACGAGGCCAGAGCAGGAGCCTTGAAAAAGAGCATGATCCCTAGCACCACCCCTAAGATTGTAAAGAAAATTTCACGCCAACGATCCAGATTGCGCCACACATAAAAGGCAATGCCGATGAAAATCAACATCAAGATACCCTTAGCAGTATTGCTTTTCAGTTGCGCTTCGATTGCGCCAAAAAAGCTCTCTGCTCCCTGGGCCAGCACCATCCCCGCGCTAAAAACCCATAGTACCCAAAAACGCACCATCTCTCACCTCCTTAAAACCCTCATTGTAGTATGTCGACTACCCACGCCCTAAGGCCCTATCTCTAACTACGGGGAGCCTGTGACCCATAACATTGCTAATAGATTTATTGGAGCGGGTAATAGACTAGAAATCTATTTTATTATTATTGACATCGGCCGTGCCCGCGCCCACACCCTGCTGGTAATTGCGTAATTGCTTAAAGGCTTGGGCTTTGATGCGCTCAATAGCGGCGCTACGATCGGGCTGATCTGCGCTCAGAGTTTTAGAGTAGACAATATTGCCCTGACAATCCTTGATATTGAGGCTGAGTCCGATGTGGAACAACCCATTAGCGGTGCTTTCATAGATTTTATTCTCAATACGGTACAAACCGGGCGCATCGGACTGCTGGATAAAGCGCGCGTACTGCCCCGTGAGGGCATCTGCAATTTCTTCATCTGAGCCAGGCGCGTAGATGAGATTTGCCTTGGGGTGAGGGCTGTTTTCCTTGATCAGCTCCTGATAGGGAGCTAAAGAGGCCACCCCGCGCCCATAAGCATTGAGGATTTCCTGCAGGGGCATGGCCTGGGAGACCGCACTCTGCAACTTCTGCATCTCCTTCAAAAATATCCCCTTACAACCCTCTTGAGGGTGCAGAGCACTAAGACTGTTATAGAGATTGCTGTAACGCTTGGCCAGCGTGTTCAAGAACATGTTCTTGTTGAGTTTGAGGCGTGTATAGCAACCATGGCGCGTGCATTCCTGCTTGTCTGTTTTAACATTGACAAACTTGATCGAATCCACAACTAGACGAATATCTTGCGAAGAGTGCTTATCTAGGGTCTTATTATTCCGCGTAGTCTGACTGGTAGTTGTAGAGGACACACTGACGACAATGCTACTAGCCAAATCGTTGAGGGCTTTTTGTTTAGCAATCTCCTTGCTCTCCCCAGAGCCATTCCCATAAAAATACGCCGAGTCACCCTTGAAATTTTCATACCAGCCAGGAGCAGAGTGAGAAGCAGCCTGGAGCATCACCGGGACTAAGACAACCAAAGAAAGTTTAAGACACCGAGCTATCATGTTTCTCCTTTTAAACACACCCCTCACAGCTCAAGCTGGGGAATTTTGGGATCACCAAAGCCCAACCACCGACAGACCCCATGGCTTTTGCTCTACGGGCTGATGCCCCAATTTCTAGGCGGGCATTATAGCATAAATTAGTGCAAGGATAGTGGTGTGTAAGCAATTCCTCAAGCAGAAATTAAACTTGTGTAGCAAGGCTTTTTGCTATACTCTCCCATGGAGAGCGAGCATGGCTGGTGCGTGCCTTGGGCTTCAAACCCAATGGGCGTTTAGGTGTCCTAAGCGCTGCAGAGTTCGATTCTTTGGCTCTCTTGCCTAATCATTGAAAGGTCTTTATGCAAGAGATTTTCCTGTGTTCCATTTCTAATGTCAGTAGCGGGGATTGCAGCGAGGATTGTGCCTACTGCACACAGAGTTCGCATCATCAGGGCAAGATTAAGCGCTACAAATATAAAAAAGTGGAGGATGTGGTTTTAGAAGCAAAACATTGGCGGAGTTTTGGGGCTTTAGGGTTTTGTTTAGTCACTTCAGGGAGGGGGTTGGATCACAAAAAATGCGACTACATTGCCAGCTTAGCACGCGCCATCAAACAAGAAGAGCCCGAGCTACACCTCATTGCATGCTGTGGTAGGGCAGATAAAGATTCTTTGACCTTTCTCAAAGAAAATGGGATTGACAGCTATAACCATAATTTGGAAACCGCACAGAGTTTTTTCCCTCAAATTTGTTCCACGCACCCATGGCAGGAGCGTTTTGAAACCTGTGAAAATGTGCTGGAAGTAGGCTTGAGCTTGTGTAGCGGAGGAATCTTTGGACTGGGTGAAACTTACCAGGAACGCATTGAAATGTTGCGTGCCTTGCAGTCCTTAACTCCAGCTACAACTCCCATTAATTTTTTCATTCCCAATCCTGCTCTACCCATTAAGCAAGATGTTCTGGATGCGCAAGAGGCCTTAGAGTGCTTGGTTTTAGCCAAAGAATTTTTACCCAAGACACGCCTGATGATTGCAGGGGGACGAGAAGTTGTGTTTAAGGATATGCAAAAGGAAATCTTTGATTGCGGTGTAGATGCGATTGTGTTGGGAGACTACTTGACCACAAAGGGGGATGCACCTGCCAAAGATTTGGACATGCTCAAAAGTTATGGATTGACGATCGCAACGACCTGCCATTAATGTGGGCCAAGTTGCGTGCGTTAATAACGCGCGCATTTGAAATAGTGGCGGGAATTTTTTACGCGTGTGAATATCTTCTGAGTCCTAAGCTCAAGAGGCACTTAGACGAGATAGCACGGATTTTCTACTACGCTTCTTCTTTGAGTTTTTACACTATTTTGTCTCTGTCTCCTATTTTGCTCTTTATGGCCCTGATTTTTGTCAGTCCTTTTTCTCAAACTTTTGAGATTGAGAGTTTTTTCTTTCCTAATAGCCCCGATTTTGTCCATGTCAGTCAGTTCTTCCTTAAGTCATTCATGCGCAATGATCGCACACTGGGGGTTGTAGAAATTGCTTTCATTGCTTTGGCATTTTTCTTGTTTTGTGAAAACTACCGCTACATCGCTTCCCAAATTCTCAAAGCTGCTCCCAGGGATTACATCAGCTTTAGGGGAAAGAAGATTTTTGTTTTCTGGGGTTTTGGGACGGGGGTGGTTTTTTTAGTCGTATTGCCAGCCGTTGTCTTTATCAATATTCAGATACAGGCATTCATTCAAAGTATGTGGGTATTGGTTCTCTTGCGCTGGTTAGGGGCATATGCTTTCTTTGTGGTTTTATTTCTATTGCCTACTAACAAGATTTTCAAACGCATGCGCCACCCCCTATTATGGAGTTTAATTACGAGTGTGTGTTGGTCTATCATGAAATGGGGGTTTGTCTATTATGTTCTCTACAACCGCACCTACCACGAACTCTATGGTTCGATTTCTATTCTTTGGTTCCTGATGTCCTATATCTACATTTCCTGGCTTCTCCTATTATTTGGTCTTTATGCCTGCGAGGTGTGCGAACAAGAAAACGCCTAATGCACATTCATTCAAGTGTACTATAATGACACCTCATCTTGATATGGAAGGAGTGTCTTATGATTAAAGGTTTTGCCATGTTGGAGATTGGCAAGGTTGGTATCATTGAAAAAGAGAGTTTAGAGTGTGTAGTGCCCGTGCGTAAAAGGCTTGAATGTGGACCACTGGACGCGTTAGTGCGTCCTCTAGCCGTTGCGCCTTGCACTTCTGATCTGCACACTTGTTATGAGGGGGGGATTGGGGAACGACATCATATGTTTTTAGGGCATGAGGGTGTGGGCGAGGTGTTGGAAGTGGGGGCTTTAGTGCAGGATTTTAAACCCGGTGATAAGGTGATCATCCCTGCAATCACGCCTAAGTGGAATACTTCGGGAGCACAGAGAGGTTATCCTCAGCATGAAGAAGGGCCCTTAACGGGTTGGAAATTTTCCAATTTTAAGGATGGTGTTTTTGCACAGCAAGTTCATATTAATGACGCAGATGGGAATTTAGGCCATTTGCCTGAAGATGTGGATTTTAGAGATGCGGTGATGCTTAGCGACATGGTTACCACAGGTTTTCACTGCGCAGAACAGGCGGATATTAAACCTGGGGATAGAGTGGCTGTCATTGGACTAGGTCCTGTAGGTTTAATGGCACTCGCAGGAGCCAATCTGATGGGTGCATCTGAAATTTATGCTGTGGATTGTGTGCCTTTTCGCTACGAAGTGGCGCATAAACATTATGGCGCAACTCATTATGTAGACTTCACTAAGGCTCCCCTGCAAGAGCAAATCATGGACTTGACCAAGGGGGTGGGTGTGGATAAGGTGCTTATTGCAGGGGGAGGGACTGATATTTTGAGCGATGCGTGTGATTGCGTGATCAACGGTGGTGTGGTGTCCAATGTCAATTATTTTGGATGTGGGGATTATTTGCGCATCTCGCGACTAGGATGGAATGTGGGAATGGGCCACAAAACAATCAAAGGAGGCCTCACTCCAGGAGGGCGTTATCGCATGGAGAAGCTTGCGCGCTTGTTGCAAACCAAAAAGCTCGATGTGAAGCCCATCATTACACACAGATTAGAGGGAGGGTTTGAGGAAATTGCCCAAGCCCTCGCGTGGATGAAAGACAAACCAGAGAATTTCATTAAACCTGTCGTTACAATTCAGTGGTGATGAAGATTATTGTGTTGGGAGCGGGCTATGGCTCGCTTGCTTTTTTGAAATCGTTGAGTGCGCAAGTGCGCAGGTCATGCCAGATTTGTTTAATCTCAGATTCACCTTTACATTACTTTAGCGTGCTCTTACATGAAGTGCTGGCAGGTGTCGATGGACATTACACTTTAGAATTGAATCAAATTTTACCTTCAGAGATAGAATTGGTGCAAGATCGTGTGGTGGAAATTCAAGAAGGGCATGTCGTTGGAGAGCTGGGGACCTACGCTTATAACTATCTTATAGTGGGCTTAGGTTTTGCACGCGAGAGCTTTGGGGTACTCGGCGTTGAAGAATACACGCATGGTTTAACTAATTACGCGGGTGCGCAGGCCTCACACCAAGCTCTTTTACATGCTATCAAGGTTTTTGATCAAGCGCGCCCTTTCAATGTGGTGGTATGTGGGGGGGGGTTGAGTGGAGTGGAGCTTGTGGGAGCACTGAGCGATACACTACCTCGCCTATGTGCCCCCAAGACATACCAGCTTACCTGCGTTGAGGCGATGCCGAGCATTTTACCGATGTTTACCCCTAAATTAGTGCAAAGAGGGATCGCCTATCTGCAAAAAAAAGGAATCAAATTAGAACTAGGAGCCAAGATCCTAGAGTGCCAAAGTGGGAAGGTGCTTGTAGAGCAAGGCCAGGAACGTAGGGAGATTCTAGCAGACTTTCTGGTATGGACTTGCGGCGTGCGCGGAAATGCAGTGATTCAGAAATCTAGCTTATTCAAGAGTCTACACAGCAGGGTAGAAGTGAATGGTTTTTTAGAACCTATGGATTTATCAGAGGAAGGGGTTTTTGTGCTGGGTGATTGCGCTCTATTGAAATCACCTGAGGGTAAATTTTACCCACCTAGCGCGCAGTTGGCGAGCCAAATGGGGACTTATTTAGGCACACATTTCGCACAGATTTTAGAGCATAAGAGACCTACAACCCCTTTTGTATTTACATCTAAGGGCCTTGTCTGTTCTCTAGGAGCACACTACGCCATCGGACATGTGGGTGGTTTTAATATCTCTGGCAAATGGTGTATTTGGGTCAAAAAATATATTGAATGGTGTTGGAAGAGAAACATAGTAACCTAGTAGCCATCTAAAAGGTACTAGTCGTTCAATGTAGTCATTTACCAAAGTAAACGGAAGGCATGCTATATTCCTCACATGGAAATTGAAGGTTTCCAAATTTACGAAAGGAGCAGACTATGAGCAACAATAGCAACAGCAATAACAGCAGGAACAGCAACAATAGCAATAACAGCAACAACAGCAACCGCAATAACAACAACAGCAACAATAGCAATAACAACAGCAACAACCAAGACTAGTTGTGCCTGCGCCCGGTCCCCGTCGCTGTGGGGGCCGGGTTTCTCTGCCTCCCCGTCTCTTTTCTATCAGATTTCTCCAAAAGCCCGCATTCTAGCGTAATTTCTCTACGATGTCAAGCCCCATTGCATGCTAATCCCCTTTTCTTGCAAAAATGCATGTGCCTTCGAAAAGACCTCGCTTCCTAGAAAAAATGGAGGTCTATGTTGTGCGAGGGGGCTTGGATGTGGAGCAGACAAGATCAGGTGCTGGGGGTTATGGACCAAAAATTTGCGCTTTTCCTGAGCTACTTTACCCAGAAAAATAAACACTAACGGACGCTCCAACTTGGAAAGTTGATTCAAAATTTGATCTGTAAAACCTTCCCAACCTAGATGCGCATGCGACTTGGCTTGGTTTTGTTCCACACTCAAAATCGCATTCAAGAGTAAGACACCCTGTTCTGCCCATGCTTGCAAATTCCCATGAGCTGGCTTTGGGATATCTAAACTTTGATGCAATTCCTGGTAAATATTTTGCAAGCTCTTAGGAATAGGGGCATGGCTAGGAACACTAAAACTCAATCCCATAGCCAATGGATATTCTTGTTTCTGGTATTCAAAAGTGCCATGGTAGGGGTCTTGGCCAAGTAACACAGTATGCAGAGATTCCAAGGGCGTGACTTCAAAGGCCTTAAAGAGTGCATTAGGTAAAGGGAATACACGCTTACGGCGTTTCTGAGCGTCTGTAATAGCCTGCATGTAGTTACGATTAAGGGCAGAAAATGAGACACCCCGCGTAAGAGGTTGGAGCAAAGAATTCCACGCGCTGGTTTCAAGACGCGCTAGGGCGTGGAATAACACGCTGATCCCTCAATACCTCTGCATGACAACACAGCTAGTAGAGTTGCACAATGTCCAGTGCCTATGCGATCACTTGTAGAGATGTTCGATTCCATAGAAACCTGGGGATTGCGCAGCAAGCCACTTGGCTGCCTCTAAGGCACCTTTGGCAAAAATACTGCGCTCTGTAACAACATGTCTTAGCTCCACATACTCTCCATCTAAGTAAAACCCTACTTCATGTTTACCCACTACATCTCCTCCCCGCACACTTGCAAAACCAATCTCGTGCTCTTGACGTTGAGCATCTCTACGCATTGCACATGCTTTCGCAAAATCCCATCCCCTTGCCTGCGCACACGCTTCACCTAAACGCAACGCACTTCCACTCGGGGCATCTTTTTTGTAACGATGGTGTGCTTCTACAATCTCAATATCTGCATGTTTTAAGGCTTGTGCTGTCAAAGAGGCTAATTTGTAAAGCGTAGCCATGCCTAGGGACATGTTAGAGGCATATAAAACAGGCACCTGCTTACCCAGATTGCGCAAATCTTGGCAAACCTGCACACTCAAACCTGTTGTTCCAGAAACCAAGGGTAAGGGATGTTTAGACAAAGCCTCTAAAAGAATAGGGAGGGCTTGTGGAAGAGAAAAATCGATCACTAGGGAGCAATGGGCTAAAAACTGCTCTAAGTCATTGGTTACAAAGGCACTCTCAGGGAGGATTTGAACCAACGCAGGGCTAAGACCCTTGCGCACAAAAACGCTAGAGAGGCATAAGTTAGGGTATTTCTTGCTCTCTTGCACAAGCAGGCGTCCCATTCTGCCTGCTCCAAAGATTCCGATGCGACAATTCAAGGATGTGCATCCAGATAAGCGATCGCAGAGAGCGCAGCTGCCGCACCATCTCCAGCCGCACACACCACCTGTTTGGGTGCTTGAGTGCGCACATCTCCAGCGGCAAATAGACCCTCCAAATTCGTTTTCATAGACAAGTCCACAAGCACATAGCCGTAGTCATCACAGGCACAGAGCATGCTCCCATCCTCTTGTTTGAGGATTTCATTGTTGACTTCATAGCCTACAAAAATAAAAATGCCGGACACATGAAGCTCCTGTAGCTCTCCGTTCTGTGTATTTTTGAGCAAGAGGGAATTGACACCACTAGCATCGCCTCGGATTTCTTCAACCACAGTCGGAGTTAAAAACACGATCTTAGGGTTATTTCTAGCATGCTCAATGGTGATGGGCGCGGCTCTAAAATGCTCGCGCCGATGGATCAAATGCACCTTGCTGCACATTTTCGTGAGGTAAATCGCCTCCTCCAGGGCAGTATCCCCTCCTCCCAAAACGGCTACCTCCTTATTTTTGTAAAAAAAACCATCGCAAGTGGCGCAGGTGCTAACCCCTCTGCCCCAAAACTCTGCCTCACCCTTGATGCCTGTACGTTTAGGGCGGCCTCCTGTGCCCAAAATTACACTTCTAGCTTCCACGCACTTCCCATCTTCCAAGTGCAGGACATAATGCTCCTCTTGTCGACTGAGGCGCACCACAGAAATCATCTCGTGTTTCAGACCAAAACGAAAACATTGCTCCTGCCAGGGCTGCATGAAATCTATACCACTTAAGATTTCTTTCACGCCTGGATAATTTTCAATCTCACTGCTCTGCGTGATCTGTCCTCCAGGCATCCCTTTTTCAAAGAGCACCACATCTTTCAAGCCCCCTCTAGTAGCATAAAGACCCGCACTTAGACCCGCAGGCCCACCTCCAATAATCGCTAAATCGATCATAGTAATTTGTCAATATGGTCTTTGAGAGCTTGCTTGGAAAGCGCGCCCACAGTCTGGTTTTGCACCGCACCATCTTTCATGTAAAGTACAGTGGGGATACTTCTCACCCCAAACTTCGCAGAAAGCTCCTCCTGTTCGTCCGTGTTGACCTTACAGACTTTAACTTTACCCTTGTATTCGCTGGCGAGCTCATCAATCACTGGGGAGAGCATTTTACAAGGCCCGCACCAGGGGGCCCAAAAATCTACCACAACTACACCACTACCTGTGACACTCTCAAAATTTTCACTGGTTAGTTCAATATAATCCGCCATAATTACTCCTTAAAATTAATGAGACCGCGTATTCTATAACACCAAAGATAAAGTCCACCTTTACTCTACAGACCAATGTTTTCCAGCCATTCGATTGTGTAGTTTTGTAAAGTGCCCTGAATTAATACCGCATCGACACAATAAGGCATCGAATTAGTATAAGTTTGCAGATAGACTTGAATTGTTTTAGTGATGCGCTCCAATTTTGTAGGCGTGAGTGCGTGGATAGGGGCACCACGCTGGCAACTCTTAACTTCCACAAAGTGCAACACCCCTTCTTTAAGTGCGATAATATCAATTTCACCAAAACGGCATGCAAAATTGCGTGCTACAATTGTGTAGCCATGATCACGTAGATAAGCACAGGCTAGGTTTTCTGCTTGTAGGCCTTTATGGCGACTCATAAATGGCCAAAGCGCATGGTTTTTGTTGGCGCTCTTGGAAACTAAATAGCGCTTCTTGAATCGCAAGCTGTGTGGTAGGCTTGGTAATACAGAAGACTCTGTGATGCTCTACTTGGCAACTGGATAGTTGGATTGCATGGGCCTTGAGCGTGGTGATAATTTGGTCTAAATCCAAAGATTCTAGGCGCAAATAATAGGCTTGAGAAACCTCTAAATTTGTGTACATAAGGGTCCTTAAAGGAGGTGCAGGATTAGGATTTCTAGCCACAGTCATTAGGTCGCTCACCACTGCACTAGCACTTGCCAAGCCCCCTGCACCCGCACCATAAAAGAAAGTTTCGCCCACACAATCTCCCCCCACAACCACTCCATTCATCACTCCATCCACCTGGGCTAAAAAATGGGCTTGAGGGATGAGAGTGGGGCGCACGGCTAGCATTAATCGTTGATCACAACACCGTGCGGTGGCTAAGAGTTTGAGGCGGTATCCTAGGCGTTTTGCATATTGAATATCTATGAATTCAATATGTTCAATCCCTTCCACATGGCTGAGATTAGGTTGGGTATGGAATGCTAGAGTAGCTAGAATTAAGAGTTTATGCGCACTGTCTTCTCCGCTGATGTCCAAGCTGGGATCGGCTTCTGCATAGCCCAGTGCTTGGGCTTGTTGCAGGGCTTCTTTAAAGGGAGCGCCCAGCTCCATTTGATTTAAAATAAAATTACTTGTCCCATTCAAAATCCCCGCAAGATAAAGAATTTGATTAGCCCCCAACCCATCTTTAAGCGCCCTGATAATGGGAAGTCCACCCCCCACACTGGCTTCAAAACCAATGGCCCTCTTAGTCAAACATTGTAGGGTGTGGTAGTGTTGTGCGAGCATTGCTTTATTGGCTGTGACAAAGGCCTTATTGTTTTTAAGGGCCTGTTGCGCGATGCTAAAGGCTTCCTGCACTCCCCCCATTAATTCTACAACAATATCAATGCTTGCGTCCTCTAAGACATCCTCTACACGATCGCTAAGAGGAAAATTGAGCACGCGCTTTTTAGAAAGATCGCGTACTACTCCCTTGCGCACTTGTAAGGTGCAGCCACAGCGTTGTGTAATCCACGCGCGGTTGCGCTCTAAAATGTTGACCACCTCCATGCCCACACAGCCCAGCCCGATGATTCCAAGATTTAAAATGTGCATACAATCCTAGTAATCTTGCTTAGTGTTTACAGCCACATCCGCCCCCACAACACTGCTTAGAAGCATGGTGCACATTGGCAATCTCTTGCTCTAAAGCTTCTCTGAAACCTAGAAGTTTAATATGAAAGGTGAGGGTTTTGCCTGCCAATGGGTGATTGTAGTCTAGCATAACCATCTCGCTCCCAAAATCTTTAACGCTAACTTGCACGCTTTCCTGATTTTCCCCCTGTCCGAACAAAGTCATTCCTCTTTTTAACTCGATTCCTTCAAATTGACTTTTAGGTACCTCTTGTAAATAATCCGTGCGGTACTCTCCGTACGCTTCTTGAGGAGGAATGTCCACCACGAGCACTTCCCCAATAGTCGCTTTTTCAAGTGCTTTTTCCACACCTACGATCACCTGCCCTGCACCCACTACAAATTCTAAAGGCTTCTTTCCGATATTGGAGTCAATGACCTCTCGAGTCTGGGGGTCAATAACTTGATATTCAATGATGGCGACTTGTTTAGTCTGTGTTGTCATAGTTACCCTTATTGGTTGAGTTTGGAATTTTTATCTAAGGCTATCGAGGCCTTTTTGCCCTGTTCACTCTCTGGATAAAGATTGCTCAGCGAACGCAGAAACTTACGGTGATTTTTTTGATCACCCAGGAACTTAAAGGCCCACGCTGTGTGCCACAGCAAAATGGGCATATATTCTGTTTTATCCTTAATGAGCGCACTTTTCTTGTAAAGGGCAATGGCGTCCTTATACTTCTTTTGCATGTAAGCAGCTTCGCCTGCCATGTAATAGTGATATGCAGATTTATAATCTATTTCCCCCAACCACGCAAAACGGGCTTGGGCTTGATCAAAACGCTTTTGACGATAGAGGTTTAAGGCTTCCTGGGCAATTTGTTGGCGTTTAGCGGGGTCTTTTTCAAAAGTTACTTCATCCTGCTCAGGAGCGGGTGTTGTCTTTTTTTGCATCGCATTCGCTTGAAGTTGGGCGAGCTCTTTAAGTTTTTTGGCATTCAGATTTGCCTGCTCCTGGATAGATGTCTGGATGGATTTTAATTTAGTTGCAAAATCCGTATTCATCCGAGTGAGCAGACTATTCATTTCATTAAGTCTTTGATCCAGTTGACTGAGTGAGTTCTTATTAGCTTCCACTTGAGATTTTAGAGTCTCTACTGAGCTTGCCTGTTCCTTGAGCACATTTTCCTGCATGCTCTGAGTTGCTTTGAGTGTTTTTAAGGTGTCGTTATAAGTATTCAAAGTGTCAGTGACTTCTTTAAGTTTAGAACCCTGACCCTCAACAAGACTCCTGAGACCATCTTGACTCTGCAAAAGAGAGTCTGCCTGGCTCTTCAAGGCTGTGATAATGCCCTCCAAATTCTTATTACTAGATTTAAGCGCGCCCAGTTCCTGCTTGGTCGCTCCACTCTGCAAGTCAAAGGCAGAAGGCTCGCCACCACTGAGGCTTAGGGCCCCTCCTGCGACCAATAGCCAATAACGCACACACATCAATCGACGACTTTAATATCTACCCTTCTATTTTTTCGATAGCACTCTTTGGTTTTTTCTTGACAAATTGGTTTGGTTTCTCCAAAACTCACGACCTGAATCTCAGACTCGTCAATACCCTTGAGAACCAGGGCTTGCTTAACACTTAAGGCTCGCTTGTTGCCTAAAGCAAAGTTATATTCACCTGTGCCAAATTCATCTGTATTGCCCTCCAAGAGCACCTTCATTTTGTATTCCTGGATTTTCTCTGCCCCCTGATCAAGGGCATCTTGCATATCCGCACGGATGTCATACTTATCAAAATCAAAATAAACCTGACTCACGACCGTTCCACTTTCTACATGAGGGCTAGGCTCTGGAGCTGGCGTGCTTTCCTGATGTGCTTCTTCAGGCTGAACGGTCTGGTTTTGAACGGGCTGCTCACTTGGAGGTTGTATGCTCTGAGCTTGTGGAGGTTGGGGTGTTGGCCCCGCTTGCCCTTTACCACCACAACCCACAATCACTAACAAGGTGGCCAAGGCCCCAGCCACTGCCCATTTATTCATAACTCTCCTTTGAGCTCAATTTTGCAAAACAATTCCTCCATTATAGCTTTTTCTCTCTTAAACTACCAATCAAAGGACTGGATCTGCACATCCTCTAAAGGAAAGAGGTAGCTTTGATTGTAGTCTAGCAAGATAACGCCCAGGGCACTTTGCTGGGCCGCTTTTTTTAAGAACATGATGGCTTGTCCATCTCGAGAAAAGCGTGGCATTTGATTCACTCCACCTGCCGTCAAACGGCGCACATAATCACTTTTCAGTGTGATGAGATGGAGATTAAAATTGCTTTGCCCACTCGCATCGCGATCCTCACGATTCACATAGACAATATTATCACCTGAAGTGGCGACTGAATCGTTATTCTTGGAATAGAAAATGACCTGTTCTATGGGGGCATCAGCTTTGAGTTTCTTGAGATAAACATTAGGATAGCCTGCTCGATCTGAAACAAACACCATGGCCTTTTCGTGGTCGACGAAATTCCCTAGCACATCAATGCCTTGATAATTTGTCAGGCGCGTTCGAGTTTTTTTCAGTGTATCGTAGAGAAAAATATCGCTTTGACCTTCTGGGGCTAGGGTTAAGAGTAATTTTTCCCCATTCTGACTTACACTAGAGACAGCGGCCATACCACCGCTTTGGGCGATCACTTCACTGGAGCCATTGCGCAAATTGTATTTAATGATCGTAGGTTGGCGCAAATACTGCGTATAATAGATGGCACTCTGCTCCGCATCAGCCCATTTAGGGAAAACATTGAGCATTCCGTTGTTAATGATATCTTGTTGGTAGGTTAAACTATAGTCTGCAACTACAATACTAGTAACTCCAGGTTTTAGATACTTTGCAAAAACCACAAAGCGATCCATCCACGCAATAGAAGGGGCTTTGAGCGCATCGTTAATGTCAATTGCGACGCGGTGTGCGATAAAAGGATAAAGTTCCTTCTTTGTAAAAGTGTAATCCTTGACCCCCAGCACATTCTGATGGGTAATGTCGTAGAGACGCACGCTAATCTGATCTGGTTTGTCGACGCGTAGGCTGACCAGCAAGGCGATTCCTTGGTTTGCCATCGTGGTGTAATCCACATTTTCACTCTGTGCACCCACGCCAACCACTTCCACATGGTTACTGATTCTCAGATCCGAGAGCAATAGATTGTAAATTTTTGAGAGATAAGGTTCTTGCGCATTATCAAGATAACGCACTTCCACTTTGGGCAATTTTTCAATATCTTTCACAATATCCAAAGTAGCATCCACACCCAAGAGATAGGTCTGCCAACATGCTAGCAGTATCCAGAGAATGCGCATCATTGATCCTTTGTCTTGAAATTTACCTTTAGGGTGATGGAGCCCTTGGGATAGGGGGGAAATTTTTGAGTTTGCAGAGAAGCTAAGAGGTTTTCAATTTCTCGATTATAGTCTGCAAAGGGAGAGTACTCCACAATGGCAAAACTAAATTGCCCATTAGCAGAAATGGTGATCAAAGCTCCTACCGATGCGGGTTTCTTAAAACTGAGCTTCCAATGCCCATACAAAATTTTGTAAATTTCTTGAAACCAAGCTTGATACTCCTCCTGGGATATCTTTTCCTCCTTGGGAATTTGAAAGTCAATACTTTTATGCTGCAGGGTTTGGAGCTGTTCTGTAATATTGCTAAGACTACTTTGCAAGTCCTTTAGGGCTTGTTGGTGCTGATTAGAAGAGATATTTTTGAGAAATGCCTGTGTGCGCTCCAAAGCCTGAAGATGTTCTTGATTTTGGGCCTCATTAGAAACGCTAGGCTCTTTGTCTGGGATAGAGGCAAACATGCTGCTAACACCCAAATCTTGAAAAGGATTGGAGGCTGGGGTTGGCAAAGTATCCATGATTAAGGCGATGTCCATACTCTCTTGGATATGCACCTTTTGCATTTGTTTAGTAGAGAGTAGAAGAACAAAAAGGAGAGCATAGCACAAGCAAGCCAAAGCCCCTGAGCCGACGACAAGCTTCTTGTTCATCACGCACTAGTGACTAGAGAAACCTTAGCAAAACCTGCTTCTCGGATACTCTTGAGTAAGTAGATAATTTTCTCATAAGCTAGACGCTTATCTGCACGCACATAAATCGCTGTATTTTTATCATAGGTAGCTGCAAGAACGCGGAAAGCACTCGGAAAAGTGTTATAGGAATAGACTTTGTTGTGAACATAAATTTTACCTGCAAAATCCATGCGGATTTCTAAAACAGTGCCCTTTGTGGTCTGTTTATTTTTAGAACCCCTGGGAAGACTGATCTTTTCTTGGTAAGTGATCGTGGGGGTGGCAATCATCAAAATCGCCAGCAAGACAAGCATGATATCTACCAGAGGTGTGATGTTAAGTTCAGGTTTGTCCGCATCCCAGTGTTCCACTTCGAACACGATCAGCTTTCCTTAGCCACCAAAAAATCTATTTGCATCTGTACACAGACAGAAAGATCATAGACCTTGCGTTTGAGAATTAAGAAAAAAGAATAAGCCGGAATTGCAGTTAAAATGCCCGCAGCTGTAGCCACAAGTGCTTTAGAGATCACAGGAGCGATCACATCAAAGGAAACCTGTGTGCCTAAGCGTCCAAAAGCGTCTAAAATCTCTACCACCGTTCCGAATAATCCGATAAAAGGTGCCGTGGACGCGATGATACTTAGCACAACGAGTCCCGTCGTGTTCTGTTGAAGCACTTGATTTTTCCAGATCAAAAGGAGCTCTTTGGAGAAACGCTCTAGATCGAATTTCACGCTCAACAGACTCGTATTGCCTGCCATAAGGGCTTCGAGTGCGCGCCGTTCCTTGAGAATATTGGTCTTGATCGCCACATACTTGTAGAAGAATATCCACAGAGTCAAGATAAAATAAAGCGAAAGACAAAGAAGTACAGCCAGGGTAACAAACCCACTTTCGTAAATGAAATTCTGTAAGGAGGCCACGCCCTACCTCAAGCCACGCGTTTCAATACGCGCAATAACGCTAGAAATGGCGAGCCTATCAGCAGTGGCGTCCTCCAAGAGCTTTTTAGCCTTGTAAACTTCGTCATCACCTTTAATAAACACCGCCCCATCAGCTAAAATATCCACACTAGTATGCTTGACCTCTACATAACCCCAACTAATAGCAATTAAGCTGCTTTCCTGATTGCGTTCAATCTCAATCACCCCACTTTTGAGCAAGGACACCATATTGCTATGCCCCTCCAAGACTCCAAACTCTCCCTCTGCCCCGGGCAAGGTAATGCGATCCACTTCTCCTGAAAAAATCAACCCCTGAGGCACGACAATACTCACGACCAATCCCATGTCTGTCCTTTATGACGCGCTCTTTTTATCCTTGCTGCCCTCAGCTTTCATTTTCTCGTATTTTTCTACTACCTCTTGAATATTGCCCACCATGTAAAAAGCATTCTCGGGAATCTCATCGTATTTGCCCTCTAAAATCCCCCCAAAGCCTTCTAAACTTTCCTTTAAAGTCACATATTTCCCGGGACTGCCCGTAAAAACCTCCGCTACAAAGAAAGGCTGGGAGAGAAATTTTTCAATTTTACGCGCACGCTCAACAACTTTCTTATCTTCTTCAGAAAGCTCATCCATCCCCAAGATTGCGATGATATCTTGTAAATCCTTGTATTTTTGCAAGATTTGTTGGATACCAGTAGCCACGCGGTAATGCTCCTCACCAATGACTTGAGGGTCTAAAATCCTAGAGGTAGAATCTAAGGGGTCCACAGCCGGATAAATTCCCTTTTCAGCGATCTTGCGATTGAGCACCGTTGTGGCATCTAAATGCGCGAAGACTGAGGCAGGGGCTGGGTCCGTCAAGTCATCAGCCGGCACATAAACCGCCTGCACAGAAGTGATCGAGCCATTTTTTGTAGAGGTGATGCGCTCTTGAAGTTTACCCATTTCGCTCGCCAAAGTGGGCTGGTAACCCACGGCAGAGGGAATACGCCCTAGCAGAGCCGACATCTCTGCACCTGATTGGGCGTATCTAAAAATGTTGTCAATGAACATCAAAATGTCCAAGCCTTTTTGATCCCTAAAGTATTCGGCCATTGTTAGCCCTGTAAAGGCAATGCGATTTCTTGCCCCCGGAGGCTCATTCATCTGTCCATAGCAAAGCGCAACTTTGTCTAAAACTCCCCCTTCTTTCATCTCATGATAAAGGTCATTACCCTCTCTAGTGCGCTCACCCACGCCGGCAAAGACAGAATACCCGCTGTGTTTATAAGCCACATTATGGATGAGCTCCATAATAATAACGGTTTTGCCCACTCCCGCCCCTCCAAACAATCCAACCTTACCTCCCTTAGAATAAGGAGCGAGCAAGTCCACAACCTTAATCCCTGTTTCGAACATCTCCGTTTTGGTGCTCTGTTGATCGAAAGAAGGCGCATTTCTATGGATAGGCCAAGTGGTGGGTTCTTTCAAGGGTTCGCCCTCGTCGATCACCTCTCCCACCACATTGAAAATACGCCCCAGCACCTCTTCGCCCACGGGTACCTCAATCATTTTGCCCCGCGCAACAACCTTCTGCCCTCGTGTAAGGCCCTCCGTCATGTCCATAGCAATGGTGCGCACACGATTATCTCCTAAGTGTGCCGCCACCTCTAAAACGAGATTTTTACTCTCTCCCTCAAAATCGTAAACGATGTCCAAGGCTTCGTAAATAGCGGGTAAGTAGTCTTCAAAATCCACATCCACTACGGGTCCCATGATCTGTATGATCTTCCCCTCCATAGTTCCCGTGTTTTCTACCATCTTCTCCATGTTACTCCTTTATTTAATCGCCTCTACGCCAGCATTGATCTCTACAAGCTCCGTGGTGATCGCTTCCTGACGGGCCTTGTTGTAAGAAATTGTCAAACTCCTGACCAAATCGGCGGCATTATTTGTCGCGGTGTCCATAGCCTGCATGCGCGCGCTATGCTCTGCAGCCAACGAATCCAACAAAGCATAGTACATGCTAAAGTCGATAAATTTTTTGGCCAGCGCATCCAAAATAACCCCCTCTTCATCATCTGGCTCTACTACAATGCCCTCTTGGGTATCTGGGCTCACTTCCGCAAAATCTAAGGGCAGAATCTGTTGCACGCGCAATTCCTGTGAAATCATATTCTTAAAGCCATTGTGAATGATCACCACGCTATCTGTCAAGCCATTGAGATAATCCTGCACCGCTCTATCAATAAAAGCGCTTGCCCTCTCATAATCAGGGGCTGAACTTAGATCGATTGCTTTGTCCAGCAAATCAATCCCATTGTATGTAAAATACGCCACGCCTTTCTTGCCAATCCCTCTTAAACGCACCTTAATACCCTGCGCTTGGTAGCGATTAATGAAACGCAAGACTTCCTTAATAGTCGCCATGTTGAACCCCCCACATAACCCTTTGTCTGCTGTCACAAAAACAATATCCAGTTTTTGAATGGCGGGGTGTTCGAGCTGGGCAAAATACTTGCTCTCAATGCCCTTAACATTGCGCGCCTTGATCTTGGCGCAAATATCCCCCACAACTTCCGTGAGTTTCTGGGCAAATACCCTAGAACGCTTGGCAACTTCCTCTGTCTTTTTGAGCTTGGAGGTAGATACCAGCTTCATAGCGCGGGTAGTCTTTTGAGTGTTCTTGACACTGACGATTTTTTTTCGAATATCCTTGAGACTTCCACCCATCTTAGAAGCCTAGTTTAAATTCTTCAATCGCCACTTTGAGTGCCGCTTCTAAGTCCTTATCTAAGGCCTTTTTAGTGCGGATATCCTCTAAGACATTGGGGTATTTGGATTCCAAAAAGGGATAAAGCCTTTCCTCGAAAGCAACCACTTTATTAGTTGGCACATCGTCTAAAAACCCCTTTACACCCGCATAAATCATCACAATTTGCTTTTCAATGGGCAGGGGAGAATAGGGGGGTTGTTTGAGCACTTCCACCATACGCTGTCCGCGATCGAGCTGCTTGCGGCTAGCCTCATCAAGATCGGAGGCGAACTGGGCAAAAGCTTGTAATTCGCGGTATTGCGCTAAATCCAAGCGCAAAGTGCCCGCCACCTGTTTAGTGCCTTTGATTTGGGCTGCCCCGCCTACCCTAGAAACGGACAGACCCACATTGATCGCCGGGCGGATACCCGAATAGAATAGATCGGTTTCCAAGAAAATCTGTCCGTCTGTGATTGAAATTACATTAGTGGGGATATAGGCAGATACATCGCCTGCTTGGGTTTCAATAATCGGCAAAGCAGTCAGAGAGCCCGCACCCTTTTCATCGCTCATTTTAGCCGCACGCTCTAACAACCTAGAGTGAATGTAGAACACATCTCCAGGGAAGGCTTCGCGCCCAGGAGGGCGGCGCAAGATCAGAGAAATCTCACGATACGCCACAGCGTGTTTGCTCAGATCATCGTAAATAATCAAGGCATGTCTGCCATGATCCCTGAAATACTCCCCAATGGTGACTCCAGCATAGGGGGCTAGATACTGCATAGCAGGAGAAGCCGAAGCAGGGGCATTCACCACCACGCTATACTCCATCGCGCCGTATTCCTCTAATTTGCGCACCACCTGAGCTACCGTGGATTCCTTTTGCCCAATGGCAACATAAATACAGATCACATTCTGATCTTTTTGATTGATAATGGTATCGATGGCAACAGTGGTTTTACCTGTTTGTTTGTCCCCAATGATGAGCTCACGCTGCCCGCGCCCGATGGGCACAAGCGCATCAATGGCTTTAATACCTGTTTGCAATGGCTCATGCACGGATTTACGATCCATGATTCCGGGGGCTTTTTGCTCTACAAATCTAAATTCCTCTGCGCCAATAGGTCCTTTGCCATCAATGGGTTCGCCCAAGGTATTGATCACGCGTCCTACTACCGCATCGCCTACAGGCACTTTCATCAACTGCTTAGTGCGTTTAACACTTGTGCCTTCTTTAATATCTTTCCCACTTCCCAGGACAATCACCCCGATACTACCCTCTTCTAGGTTAGAGGCTAGTCCACGATCGCCCGTGTCAAACTCTACGACCTCATAAGACATCACATCTTTAAGTCCATATACTTTAGCAACCCCATCGGCATAAGCAATCACCTTACCTACTTGGGTAATATTGATGTCAGGGGCAAAGCTCTCAATTCTCTCTTTGATAATCGCGCTGATCTCTTCGGCTTTTAGTTTTAACACCTACTCTCCTTGTGAAATTTAAACCGCTTCCATGATGAAGTACTTGAGCTGACGGAAGAAATGCTCTTTGTAAAAAGCCACTTCCACACCTAAATCGGGGATTTCAAGGCGAATGCCCTCATGTTCTGTCCACACGCTCTCCAAACTCAAAGTAATCCCCAGACGCTTGGCAACCTGTGTCTCGAGCGCGCGCAAATCCCCTATTTCTTGATTGCAGTAAAGGTAACCTTTGTAGGCATTTTTCTGCTTTTGTACCCATGCACATAACTCATGGTAAATTTCTGGCAAGCACAGCAAACGCCTATGATCACCCATGACTTCTAGCAGGTGCTGTAAGCGCGTATCCTCATCTTTTAAAGCATCGCTCAAGAATTTTTGTTTAACAACACGCGAGTAATAGGGAGATTGCAAGAATTCTATAAAGTCTGGAGATGTATAAAGTACACAGACACGCTCCAAGGCCTCCATGGCCCTTTGTAAATCATCGCCAAAACTCTCCCTAAGTGCCCGAGCATACTTCTTTGCCACAAGACTCATCCCGCCACCTTATCTTGGAGTAAGTGTACATAAGTGGAAGCGTCGAAACCAGCTTGCTCAGTTTTGAAGAGAGTATCCAAGAGTTCCGCAACGACCTCTTGTTGGATTTTTAACATCTCTTTATCTCTCGTACTCTGATTGTCTTTGATCAGTTTTTCAATAACATTCTTAGCTTGCTGTTCGTATCTCTGCTCCAACAAGAAGGCTTCTTGTTTGGCGCCAGAAATGATCTGATTAGCCTCTTGCTTGGCTCGCTCCAAGGTCTTAAGCGCGCGCTCCTTTTCCTCCTTGATGGTTTGGCGTTGTTCTTGCAGGGCACTCAACTTGCTCGCAATTTTAGCACGCCTCTGCTCCAGCATGCGTTTCAAGCTCCCACTAATGAAATACCAAACCAAAGCCACAAATAGGACAAAGTTCACAACCCTCAAGACAATATCTGTCTGAGAGATATCATGCCCTCCAGCACCCCACAAAAACGCCCCCCCACACAATAAGAATCCGAGTAACGCACGCTGTACCAAGTTTTGTTCCTACATTTGAGATATTTTCTGTCGCAAAGACATCTCCAAGGCGGGCAAATTCTGGTTTAATTGTAATTGCAATTCACTTTTACTTTCCTTTAGACCTTGCATAAAAATCTCTAGTTCTTTCTGCAGATCGCTCTCCTTTTGGGCGAGCACATTTTCATAATCCTCCCTGGCTTTTTGTAAGCTATCTTGGAGAATCGTATTGGCTTGGAGTCGCGCCTCTCTGAGTAAACGATCAGCCTCTTGCTTTAAGTGCGCGATCTCCTGGGTAGTTTTTTCGATGAAAGCCCCATCCTGTCCCATAGAGCCCTCTCGTGTGTCCATGTTAGTCAACATGGGCTTGTAAATCCACACATGAGAGAACCACATGAGCAACACAAAAGTCACAAACACTACCAACATCAAATATAGGTTAATCGAAATATCCACGCTTGATCCTTGCCTAAAGGGGCGATTCTAACAAAGCTTTGCTTAAATCACCTAGCCCCGTAATAGACCTGCTCTCCAATCTGCAAACCTCCATCTTCCAAAATCACAGCATCACGCAAAGGAACTTTGAGTCCCCCATGGTGGAAGAAGCCATGATGGTGTGCCTTAAATTCTAGGCGATAAGCCTCTAACACTTCTGACCACCCAATGCGCTCTTGAACGCGTGCCAAAAATCTCTGTAATAACGCGTCTTTATCCACGATCCCCAGTGCACCATAGCGTTCTGCCCTAAGATTAAGGCCAATCCCACAGATCAGAGTATCGCGCATCATTTGACTCATCACTCCCCCGATTTTATCACCTCCAAGATAGAGATCATTGGGCCACTTGAGCCATACCCGTGCATTGTCCAAACTTTCTTTGAAAAGAAAACCAAAATACACGCTCCAACTCTGTTTGGGCACATCGTGAGGCAGAGTTCGTATTTTCATTGCAAAGGAAAAAGTCAAGCCCTCCTCTACCTGCTCCCACGCGCAACCGCGACTCCCCACTCCTGCACTCTGCACTTTGGCAACCACACATATGGGTAACGCAATCGTGTTCTGCCTGATCTGTTCGGCTAGGTAAACCTGTGTGGAAGGCAGATGCTCAAATGACAAAATCCGCATTATGTTAATACACTTCCCAGTTTGAGGCGTTTACCACTCACATAGCTTTTAGCACAGATTCTCTGCTTGCCGGGGGCTTGCAGGTGTGCAATTTTAAGGATTCCCCGAGCACAACCCACCAGCACACTTTCTTGATCGAAACCTAAAAGGCTTCCTAGTTCATGCACGCTCTGCTCATCCAGCAATTCTACGCCAAAGAGTTTGAGTCCACTTGCCAAAAACACCCCAGGCCAAGGGTCATAGGCTAGGGCTTTTAAAAACACTTCTTTAGCATTGTGAAATGCAACTAATCCGTCCTGCTTGAGAATTTTGGCACAATAACTTGCTTGAGCATGATCTTGAGCGATGGGGTTAAAGGGTTGTTTCAAAATATCGCTGAGTAATTGAGCCCCCAGGGGAGCCAAAAGCGCGCTCAACTCTGGCGCACTTAGATAGCGTTCTTTGGGCATGCGTGCAGTACCCAAAATATCCCCTGCGTCCATCTGTGCGTTCATGGCAATCACGCTCACTCCAAATTCTGGCACATCTTTTAAAATCATTTCCTGGATGGGTGATGCTCCTCTGAATTGGGGCAAAATCGAGCCATGCAAGTTCAAACAAGGCGCAATGTCCAGCAGAGTTTGGGGGAGAATTTTGCCATAAGCGACCACGACGATCGCATCAGGTTTAAGGGCAGCTATTGTCTCAATCGTAGAAGTATCTAACTTGATTGGTTCGAAAATGGGAATATGCGGATGGGTGCGTTGCAAGAACTCTTTGGTGGCAGAGTGCTTGAGTTTTTGGGTGCGCCCAAAAGGTTTGCTAGGTTGTGTAAAAAGGGCAACGATGTCAAAGTGATCTAAGAGATAATCCAGGACAATTCGGGCAAAGGGGGAAGTTCCCATGAAAATTAAACGCATGTGTCATTCTCAATGAAGATCGCCTTTCCCCAGATGGCTAAGGCACACAAAATGCCAAGCTGCTCTGCTGTGTTTCCACCCTGAAGCGTTGACTTAACACTCTATTGCATAGGTCTGAAAAAAGGCAAGCCCGATTCTAGCACAATATTGCTTATGCTCTGATAAATCTGATAGAATAGGATCTAAGGAGAGCATGTGAAAATGTGGCGTTATTGTTATGCAATCTTGATTGTATTATTCTTTGCGGGCTGCACAGGGCATCGTTCAGAATTCGCTCGTTTTGATCGTGCATATTATTCTCCTCTTGGCATGCAAAATGCTTATCTCTTTTCCACACAAATGAGCACTAAAGATCATAAAGATGGTTCGCTTTGGGATTTACAAAGGGGCATGAGTGCATTGATGTTGGGACAGTATAAGGATTCCATCAGTGCGCTCGATGCGGCAGAAACCCTGTATAATCACCACATTAATTTATTCAACAAATCTATGAGCAATGTAGGTGCGGTGCTGGTCAATGACAATGTCAAGACTTATATAGGCAGTATCTATGAGAGTGTGCTCATGAATTATTATAAAGCCATGGACTACATGCTCATAGGCGATCCAGCAAATGCACGCGTGGAGTTTAACCGCGCCAACGATAGGCAGCGGCGCGCCAAGGAATTTTACTACAAACAAATCCAAAAAGCCATCGAGAAGATGCGCGAAAAGGGGTCTGCCAGACTGAGTGCACAGGATTCCGAATCGAAAGTCCAAGAAGTGCTGAGTGAAAACTATTCTAATTTGGACCGCTTTGCCGCTTATAGTGATTTAATTAACCCAGCCGTTTCTTATCTCTCGGGATTGTTTTTTGCCCTAAATAGTGAGCGCGCTAAAGGGGTAGACTATCTCAAGGAGGCGTATGGCATCAGCCATGCTATCAGCATCGGTGAAGATTTGCTATTTTTTCAGCACCCTTCTGAACAAAAATTCACATGGATTTTCATTGAAGATGGCAAACAAGCCACCAAGCAGGAGTTTAAGATTACCCTCCCTATTCCCATTCCTGAAGGGATTTACACGGCAAGTTTAGCTCTACCCCAGCTGGTAGATGGCACGGACTTTCACAGCAATTTCAGTTTGAGCACAGCGCACCAACAGCGCAATTTTGAAGAGCTAGTTCTCTTAGACGGATTAATTGGGAATGAATTTAAAAAACAACTGCCCTACATCATTACCCGTGCAATCACTTCCACAGTCTTAAAAGTAGGGTTAGAGGCCATTTCCAACCAATATCTAGGCGTTTTGGGAGGCTTGTTTTCCTCGCTCTACGCTGCAGTGAGTACCTCTGCGGATATTCGTTCCCCTACGATTTTCCCACATAAAATCTATATAGCGCGCGTGAACAATGCCTCTGGCGAGCAGGTGCATATTCGAGCAGATGACCAGGATATTTACAACTTCACTTTCGTGGAATGCCACGGTGCTGTGCCTCTATCTCCCAACACTTTCTGTGTTAATAAGCATAATATTATTTACATCCGTAGCTTTGGCTATGCCAGTATCGCTAAGGCCTTATGGTAGAAGTTTTTGTGACAAGATAGCTCCTACATTACCTCAAAACTCAATGAGCGAGTCTTTGATGATTAGAAACTCATACATACCTCCTCTACCTCATATAAGTCCAAAGAGGCGTAAACTTTTGGCATACTTCCCAAGAGGGTTGTGCTATCTCAAAATTTGGTTGCTAGTCACTCTGGCTTTTCCTCTTTTTTAGAGTTGGTAATCCCCATGGCGGGCATTAGAGGTTGACGCTAACACAGCGTCTTATAGTGCGCATGGTAACAAATAAGGGAGTTGCATGAAGAAAGCGTTGGGTAATTTGGGTTGGGGTCTTGTAGCCATCGTGGGTGCAGTATGCTTGGGGGTGTTGGCCTTACACAAGGGCGAAAGCATTAACACGCTTTGGCTGGTGTGTGCTGCTATTTGTATCTATTCTTTAGGTTATCGTTTTTACAGCCATTTTGTCGCTTATAGAGTGTTATGTTTAGATGATACGCGCCTAACTCCTGCCTGCATCCGCAATGATGGACGCGATTATGTTCCTACCAATAAAGCTATCACCTTTGGACATCATTTTGCAGCCATTGCGGGGGCAGGGCCCTTAGTGGGGCCTATTTTAGCCGCCCAAATGGGGTATTTGCCCTCGGTTCTCTGGATTTTAATTGGGAGCGTGCTGGGGGGCTGTGTGCACGATTTTGTGGTGTTATTTGTCTCAATGCGCCGCAATGGAAAATCTCTAGGTGAGATGGTCAAGGAAGAGATGGGAGCGTTGGTAGGCTGGTTTGCGATGTTGGGGATTTTAGGGATCATGATCATCATCATTGCAATTTTAGCGATGGTGGTGGTCAAGGCCCTAGCCCACTCCCCATGGGGGCTTTTTACGATCGCCTGCACCATTCCCATCGCCATTTTCATGGGACTTTACATGCGCTTTTTCAGAGCGAAAGTGCTAGAGAGCTCTTTACTAGGTTTTGCGCTCTTACTCTTGGCGATTTATTATGGCAAAATCGTGGCCAATGATCCTCTGTTAGCTTCTTACTTCACTCTCTCAGAGGGCACGCTAGCATGGCTCATTATCGCTTATGGGTTCATCGCTTCCATTTTGCCCGTGTGGTTCTTGCTAGCTCCTAGGGATTATTTGAGCACCTTTTTAAAAATTGGCGTGATTTTGGTGTTGGCTTTGGCGATTATCTTTGTCGCTCCGCCCTTGCAAATCCCCAAATTAACGCATTTTGTCGATGGAAGCGGACCGGTGTTTGCTGGCGCGCTTTTTCCTTTTCTCTTTATCACCATTGCTTGTGGGACGATTAGTGGTTTTCACGCCCTGATCGCTTCAGGCACCACCCCTAAGATGATTGCCAAGGAGAGTCATGCGCGTCTTGTAGGCTATGGTTCTATGGTGATGGAATCCGCGGTGGCCATCATGGCCTTACTCATGGCTGCCATCTTGCACCCTGGGCTATATTTTGCCATCAACGCGCCCCAAAGCACAATTGGGAGCGACATCACAGAAGCGGCCAAGGTGATCAGCTCTTGGGGTTTCTCCATTAGTAAGGAAGAGATAGAGAGTATCACCAAAAACATCGGCGAACAAACTATTTTGAGTCGCACGGGGGGCGCGCCCACTTTTGCTATTGGACTGAGCATGGTGGTTTACCAACTCCTGGGTGATCCCAGTGTGATGGCTTTTTGGTATCACTTTGCTATTCTCTTTGAAGCCTTGTTTATTCTCACAGCTGTGGATGCGGGCACACGCACGGCTCGCTTCATGATCCAAGACATTTTAGGTAATCTCTACAAGCCTCTGGGCAATACACAATCCTATGGCGCGGGGATTTTTGCCACTCTGCTATGTGTAGCTCTTTGGGGGCATTTTGTGCACCAAGCCACCATTGACCCAAAGGGAGGCATTTACACGCTCTGGCCCCTTTTTGGAGTGAGCAACCAAATGCTAGCTGGCATGGCACTTTTGCTGGGCACAACCATTCTCTTTAAAATGCAACGCTTTAAATACGCGCTGGTAACGGCAATCCCTGCGGTCTTAATTTTAGGGATCACCTTTTATAGTGGGATATTAAAGGTGCTGCCTAGGGGGAGTGATAGCGTGTTAAACCATGTATCCCACGTTGCCACTGCCCAGATTCTCTTAGAAAAACTCGCTCACACTAATGACCCCAAGCAAATTGATCTGCTCAAGCAATCCATCGCTAACCACAGCATTGATGCAGTCCTGTGTATTTTTTTCATGGTGGTCGCGCTGATGGTGTTAGTGGCAAGCGTGCGCATTTGTTATCGTGCATGGCGTGGCGTGATTAACCCACCCTTGGCAGAAAGTCCCCCCGCGCACGCTTGATTTTAGTCTTTTATGTTACAATGCGCAAAAAAATACAAGGTGGTCAATGGAACTTCATAACAGCGATGCAGATGTGCAAAAATTCCTGGATTTTTGCAAAGAGAAAGAAGTGGAATTTGTGGATTTTAGGTTTACTGATGTAAAAGGCACTTGGAATCACATCGGGTATTCTTTTTCCAGTGTGGATCAGGATTTATTGCAACATGGTATCCCCTTTGATGCGAGTTGCTTTAAGGCATGGCAGAGCATTGACAAATCGGACATGATTTTACAGCCTGATTTGGTGCGTTACTTCATTGACCCCTTCAGTGCGGACATCACCGTAGTGGTGTTTTGCGATGTGTGGGACATTTACAAGCAACAAGAATACGAAAAATGCCCTAGGGTAATTGCCAAGCGCGCCTTAAAACACCTGCAAGAGAGTGGACTAGGGGACATGGTTTACTTTGGGGCTGAGAATGAGTTTTTCATCTTTGATTCTATCAAGATGAAAGGGGATGTGAATTGCCAATACTACGAGATTGATAGTGAAGAGGGAGAGTGGAATCGCGATCGCAGCTTTGAGGGCGGGGTGAATTTTGGGCATCGCACTGGGCGTAAGGGTGGGTATTTGCCAACCCCTCCCACAGACACCATGATGGACTTGCGCGCCGAGATTGTCAAGGTGTTAAATCAGGTAGGACTAGAAACCTATGTGGTGCATCACGAGTTAGCCCAGGCACAAGGGGAGATCGGGGTGCGTTTTGGTACTCTGGTAGAGGCCGCTGACAATGTCCAAAAGCTCAAGTATGTGGTGAAAATGGTTGCCCATCTCAATGGCAAAACCGCCACTTTCATGCCCAAGCCCCTTTATGGGGATAATGGGAGTGGAATGCACACCCATGTGAGCGTTTGGAAAGGGGGTGAAAACCTCTTTTGTGGAGATGTTTATAAGAATCTCAGCCAAATGGCATTGTATTTTTTAGGTGGGGTGTTGAAACACGCTAGGAGTTTAGCTGCCTTCACTAACGCCTCTAGTAATTCTTACAAACGCTTGATCCCCGGGTATGAAGCCCCCTCAATTCTGACCTATTCAGCACAAAATCGCAGCGCAAGTGTGCGCATTCCCTATGGGGTGAGTGGCAAGGCAACCCGTTTTGAATTGCGCTTTCCGGATAATTCTTCTAACCCCTATTTGGCCTTTGCGGCAATCTTGATGGCTGGCTTAGATGGGGTGTATACTAAAAGCGATCCAGGTGCCCCGATGGACATGAACCTTTTCAAACTCACCTTGGATGAGATCAGAGATCAGGGCATTAAACAGCTACCTCATACCTTGCGCAGTGCCCTAGAGGAAATGTTAGCCCATAAGGACTACTTGAAAAAGGGTTCGGTTTTTAGCGAGGAATTTATCCAAGCTTACCAGAGTTTCAAATTCAAATCTGAAGTCTTCCCTTGGGAGAGCAAACCCCACCCCTTTGAATTTGAAACCACTTATTCTTGCTGATGGCCAGGCGTAGAAGGGGCGCATCTTTTTGGGACAGCCGCAAAAAATTTAACTTGGTGATGCGCATGCTTAAGTTAGCGATGCGCTTCTTAAAAAAGCGCTAATCATGGTATTAACCATTTTAAGCTAGCATAGAAAAATTTTTTAAAAAAAGGATTCATATGTACAAAAAGATTGTGTTGTGTTCGCTTTTAGGAATCTCTGCAGTCGCACAGGCAGCCAACAAGGAGACACGCCATGTTGAGGGTGTTTATACCTATGATTTGCACGAGGATGCGCAGCCAAAAAACCACTATACTTTAGCCCTAGCACCTCTTGCGCTCAACTTCAGTGAAAATGTGCCCAGTGTTTTGCGAGATAAATTCAAGACATCTCTACAAAAGCAGCTCACTGAGATGTTAGAAAAACGGGGTTTCTCGGTTATCAGGGCATCTTTAAGTGACCTGAATGCAACACAGAAGGCGGATGTTTTTGCAGTGGTCAATGTGGGTGCGTTTGTGAATATTTTGGAAGATACAGACATGAAGCTCTCTGGCAATAACCAGGGTATCGAAGAGGATGTCACAGATCTATCAGCAGGCTTCTTGCGCCTTAAGCTCATTGAACCTAAAAGCGGTAGTGCTTTTCACATGGCCAGTATAGAGTTGCCCGATTTCAAGGTTAAAGCCCATGTGCGTGTGAGTCGACAGCGCACCAGTTCGGGTGGCTTTATGCCCATAAGTCAAACCACAGTTATACGGGGTGAGAAGTTTGAGGAAAATGTGAATCGAGTCCTATCCAAGGTCTACGCCAAAAGCATGCAAAAACTCTCCCAAGACCTGATCCCCCAGAATTTTAAACCTTACGAGCATTTGGTTGAGAATTTTAAACGCGCTCAAGCGCACTAAAATATTCCCTAATCATTCTTGGCAGAAATCCCACTTTTTACCTCTTAGTTGGGGCATCAGCCCCTAGAGTAAAAACCATAAGACTTCTTGGAAGGTAGGTTTTGAGATACCACGATCCCATGGGGAGCGATCCCCTAGCTTCTAGTTATGGGGAGCGTGTCAAAGATTGGTGTTCCCAATTTTGGAGGCTCTCAGATAATATGGAAAGTTGATCGCATAAATCTATAGTCCCTTGCGGTTCAAAGTGCACCTAAAAAAACCTCAAATCATCTACAAGCTCAATTAGATAGTTAGTAAAACATGCGGGTATAGGGTTCAGGGATTTTAATTTCTTGCCCTAATGTATGGGCTGCATTCAGACACCAAAAGGGATTTTGCAATAAGGCACGACCTAGAAAGATTGCATCCACACACCCATTAGAGATGATTTTTTGCGCCATGTGTGGGCTATCGATCATGCCTCCCCCTATTGTAGGCTTATTAAGCGCTTCTTTCAAAAACATTGCATGGGGGATTTGGTAACCCGGATAGGGCTTAATTTGCTGTCCTTTCACCACACCTCCGCTACTCACATCCAAGGCATCATATAAGAGATTAAGCGGCTCAAGCAGAGTTACCATTTTCTCAGGAGTATTACCCTGTGGATGGTGGTCTGTAGCCGAAATACGCAACAACAGGGGCAAATCTGTAGCTGTCTTAATAGCCTCTAAGATTTCTTGCAATAACAAGGCCCGTTGTTTGCCATAAATATCGTCCCTTTGGTTACTCAAAGGGGATAAAAAACTGCTAAGTAGATACCCATGTGCGGCATGGATCTCAAGCGCGTCAAAGCCTGCTTGTTTAGCCCTCATGGCAGCCTGTTTAAAGTCCAAAATCACGCGTGCAATGTCTGCTTGATCCATTTCCTCAGGTGTGGGACCTTCTGTGCTAAAGGGCAGACTTGAGGGGGCTAAAAGGGGGGTATTTGGCATGCCCTTGCGTCCGGCATGGCCAATTTGCAAGGCCACTTTAGAGTCGTATTTATGGCATTCTGCAACAATTTTGGCCAAACCCTCCACATGCCCCTCTTTGTAGATGCCTAAATCTCGTGTATCGATTCTAGCCTCTGCACTCACAGCTGCTACTTCCAAAATAATCAGTCCGACTTGCCCAATCGCTCGGGCTGTGTAGTGATGTGTGTGCCATGTGTTTGTGTAACCATTTTCTGCGCTGTATTGATCCATCGGCGCCATCACTACCCGGTTTTTTAATTCTAAACCTTTAATATTCCATGGACTGAATAATGTATTTTTCATGGGTTTTCCTTGTTCCAAAAATGGACGCGAACGCCCACATCAATTCTTGTTAACACACCCCTTTAAAGATTGTGTCATCTCAAAATCCATCTGCTAAAAGGCCTACGCCAAGAGTCGATGCTCCAACTCTTACGCATAGCGCCTTTTATGTTTATAACACAAATTTGCCACATGCAGCTAACTATCTCCATAACTTTAAACTTGCGGGCTTTAGAGCATAGGAGCTAGGAACAAAAGCATCGCTTTTGATGAAAGCTAGTTTTAACCACTTGAGTTTTTCTCTCCAACAAGCCAGCAC
>NZ_JAERIS010000056.1 GCF_017979425.1 Helicobacter salomonis
AAAGCGCGCCATGTCGCTATAGAGTCTATCTGCCTGCATGTCATTCCTTCTCATCAGCGTAGCTGTATTGTCCAATATTGGTCTGTTTAATGGCACTCACAATGCTATTGGGGTCGCCTTGGGTGTAAATGTTGATAGTTTGCGTGTTATTGGAGTTAATGGAGCGGCTATCTGTCTTGGTGTTCTGTTGGGTCTTTTGAGCGCCCAATGCGCTGTAATCAAAGCTGCCTAGCACGGGCATGGCACCTTGTTTGTCTGCTTTATCTAGTGCGCCTAGAGTGGGCAGGCTCAACTTAGAAGTGTCTGTGAGGATATTCTTCTCTGCTTCACCGTTCTTACAGACCTATAAAATCCTACAAAACCCTGCAAAATTCTACAAGGCTGGGATTTCTGCTGTATTCTTGG
>NZ_JAERIS010000014.1 GCF_017979425.1 Helicobacter salomonis
TTTCACTAACCTCACTTACCTATTGCAAGGTTAGCCTTTCTTTTCTTAGAGTGCGCTTACATCTTAAGCCCTAAAGGACGGAGTTTTACGCGCAATTTGGATAAATTCTAGCTTAGGGGGCACAATCACTCGTTTAAATGCCGCGTATGTTGACAAAACCCCCCTTGTCAATGTCTAGATCACAGCTCGCTTTCGGGCAATATCCTAGACCAGTCTTTGATGAAGCGTAAAAAGGCGGAGGTATTGGGGGGCTTGTCACAGAGAATGACATGCCCATTTTCAACGCCCTCCCAAATGAGTTTTTGGTGCAACATGTGTTTAACCACTAATAAATGCCAACTCTCTTTCATCTGCTCTTGCATCATTCCTTGTAAATAGAGGGCGAAATCCTTGTTTTCAAAAACCACCACCGATTCGGTGTTAATGCTTGCTGAGCGCGCGTCTAAATTGAAACTTCCAATCCAAGTTTTATGCCCATCAAAAATGAGAGTTTTGCTATGCAAAGAATTTTTAAACCGTCCTCTGATTTTAAATTTAAGTCCCTTGGGGGTGTAGCGTGCATACTTTGAGAGATCACTCTTGGTTTCATAGACATTTGCTCCCGCATCAACTAATTTTTTGGCATAGCGCTCCCATGCTCCATACACCACGATGGCATCGGTAGAGGCAAGCGAATTGGTTAAAATATTGAGCTCTAAGCCTTCTTGTAATTTCTGTGTGAAGAGTTTTAAAAGTGCGCGCCCGGGTACGAGGTAGGAGGAGGCAATGTAGAGCGAGTTAGTGGTATGCGCTAAAATGGCGTTAAGGGCCTGTTTGATGGGCGAGCGTGGATTTGGCATGTTAATTTTATCAGGGCTATCGGCAATGAAAGAAGCGATGCCTTGATAGGCAATCTGCTTTTTGCAAGCGAAGGCGCGCATAAATTCCAAGACATGTTCTTCATAATGGGTGTGTCGGTCGGGTGGATAGAGAATCTTTGAGAGGCGATTCTGATAGGTCTTGGCGTATTTTTTTAATTTAGCATGGCTGGGGAGTAGGTGGGCGGGAATGGAGTTAGGAAAATTCCAATATTGTAAAAAGTTTTGTTTAGCTTGCAAACTCACTGGTCCTAAAAAAAGCGCGTCTATGTCTAAAAAATTTCCTTCCAGATCATTATCAAAGTACACATCAGCAATATTACGCCCCCCGATTACCAAAGCGATATTATCTACAATGAAAAGTTTATTATGCATGCGCTTTTTGATCCGATCGTAGTCGGCTAGCATCTCAAAAACGCGTAGGACCCTATTGCGCACACGGTAGGGATTAAAGATTTTAACCTCAATATTGGGATGGGTGTCTAGCATAATGATGTCTGACATGTCTGAATCCAAACCATTATCATCGATCAAGAGTCGCACCTTCACCCCCCGATCAGCTGCTCTATAGAGTTCAAACATCATCACTCGAGAGGAGATATCGTTCTTGTAAAGGTAAGTCTGAATGTCTATGTTATGGGTCGCCATGCGAATGAGCGCAATGCGTTGCAAGAGTGCCTGATCGCCTTCTTGAAGGAGGAACCCCAAACTCTGGGTGGGTTTTTGGGCTAATTCTTTCGCATAGACAGCGGCAATGGGGGTTTGTAGAGGGTTGTAGTGTTCTAGCCCAGAGAGGGGGTAAGGACCTTGCTGGCGGATAATGGTGCACCCAGCTAGCAAAACCGCCCCCAACCATATCAGGCAATAAAAGCAAAAACGCAAGGGTCAGGTTAATGTTAGCGCAAAACTCCCTAGCGCGCTCTCCCCACCTTCACCATGCGGTTGCGCAACTGCGCCAAACTATCCTGCAAAGGGATTTCTTTAGGGCAGGTGTCATGGCAACCAATCAAGCTCATGCACCCAAAAATCCCATCGTCATCGCCCACCAATTCGTAAAAATCCTCATCACTGCGTTCGTCATGGGAGTCAATCAAAAAGCGCATCGCGCGGTTTAGCCCCGCTGCGCCAATAAAGTTCTCGCGCATCAGCTTCGTTCCACACGCAGCGATACAGCACCCACATTCAATACAGCGATCTAATTCAAACACTTCTTGTGCCTCATCGGGGTCGATACGCTCCTCAGGCTGGGTAATATCCACTTCCTTGCGGTGGTGTGCCCAACTCTCCACACGCTTAGTCATGCTAAAAAACCACTCTCCCGTATTGACGCTCAAATCCTTGATCAAGGGAAAAGAGGGCATGGGCATGAGCGTGATCGTGTCCTCTTGAAAACTAGAAGTGAGGGTCTTACATGCCAAACGGGGGCGGCCATTGACCATCATCGCACAGCTCCCACAAATCCCCGCACGGCAGACAAAATCAAAACTCAGATCGGGGTCTAAAGTTTCGCGGATGATGCCCAACGCGATAAAAAGAGTCATCGAGGGGATTTCTTGTAACTGATACTCTTTAAAATGGGGTTTAGACACCGCGCTCTGGGGGTCAAATTTTAGGGCTTTAATGGTGATGGTGCGACTCATTATAGATCTCCTAGTCTAATGTTGCGGGCTTTGTATTGGGGTTGCAAATCAAAGGGCATGAGGGCTTCTTGCAAAGCATAGCGATCCCCCCCGCGTGCCTTGATCTCTTCTGTAATTTTGGCAATCTGCGCATCGCGCTGCTCTTTGAGCGGGTGGGGAATGAAATTGCCCTTAGCCCCATACCCCCTAAAATCAGGGCTAATTTCCATGGTCATAATGTCTAGGTCCTCATAGGTTAGGGTGGGTAAAGTTTGGGCGGGGTCTTCCCAACTGGCTAGAGTGCGTTTTAACCAGTTGGCATCATCTCTTTTGGGGTGATCGATGCGCGTGTGCGCCCCACGGCTCTCGGTGCGATCCAGCGCGCCTTTGGCAATGCACAGCGCTAACTTGAGCATTTTTTGGGTGCGGTAAGCGTCTTCTAGCTCGGGGTTGTTATGGGTTTTCTTGTTTTTCACATGGATGTGCTGGGCGCGCTTATAGAGTTCCTCTAATTCATGCACGGCCTCCTCTAGGATCGCACCCTCTCTAAAGACCCCCACTTTTTCGTCCATGATCTCGCGCATGCGCTCCCTAATCACATAGACATCTTCCTTGCCCTCATTGTGCAAGAGACCTTGCAAATGCTCTTCTGTGCGCTTGATAAAGCTTTGGGCGATCTGGGTGTTGATGTCGATGCTCGCTTGTGCGCAGTGCTGGGCGAAGTAATCCCCGATGATCATCCCAGCAACCACCGCCTCGCTCACAGAGTTACCCCCTAGGCGGTTAAACCCGTGCAAATCCCAACACGCCGCCTCGCCCGCACAAAAGAGCCCCTTTAGATGACTCTCTCCCTTGTAATTAGTGCGTAGTCCCCCCATAGAGTAGTGTTGCATGGGCTTGATAGGCACCCAGCCCTTTTGTTTGGGCGCACCCTCGCCAAATTGGGGCTCATCTTTGGGCATGTCTTTCAAATTTGTGTCGCTCTCTATGCTATCATCCGCCGCATCAATGCCTGCAAAAGTATGGGCGATGTCGTGCACATCTCTAAGATTTTTTTCTACATGCTCGCGACCTAAAATAGCAATGTCCAACCACACATGATCGCCATAAGGCGAAGGCGCGCCATAGCCCTTTTTAATGTGCTCTAAAATGCGCCGACTCACCACATCCCGACTAGCTAATTCTTTCTTTTCGGGTTCATAAGCAGGCATGAAACGCCGCCCAAATTTATCGCGCAAAATCCCCCCATCGCCCCGACACCCCTCTGTCATCAAAATCCCGCTGGGCACTAAGGCTGTAGGGTGGAATTGCACCGCTTCCATGTTGCCCAGTTTAGCTACCCCCGTTTCTAGCGCGCTGGCAATCCCTGCGCCATCGCAAATCACCGCATTTGTCGTGTGCTTATAGACCCGCCCATAACCCCCCGTAGCTAAAAGCGTGCCCTTAGACACATAGGCACTCAATTCCCCAGTGATGAGATCGCGCACCACAGCCCCATAACACACACCCTCATGGTGGATTAGAGTTAAAACCTCTTTGCGATCCTGAATATCCACTTGGTGGTGCAAGGCTTCATTAGCCACCGCATAGAGCATGGTATGCCCGGTAGCATCCGCTGTAAAGCAAGTGCGCCACTTTTTAGTGCCCCCAAAGTCGCGGCTTTGGATATAGCCGTGCCGATCCTCTCTTTCCGTGATGGTAACATGCTCGCCATTGATCACGGCCTTGCGATCCCCTTTTTTAATACGCGTCCAAGGCACCCCCCAGCTAGCCAGCTCTCTAATGGCTTTGGGGGCGGTGGTCACAAACATTCTAGCCACTTGCTGATCGCAACCCCAGTCGCTCCCCTTCACCGTGTCCAAAAAATGCAGGTCTTCATTATCCCCTTCACTCATCTTAGCATTGCCCAAACTAGCCTGCATGCCCCCTTGTGCGGCAGCCGAGTGGGAACGCCTTACAGGCACTAGGCTTAACACGATGGTGTGCAATCCCCGCTGTTTACACGCAATACTGGCGCGCAAACCCGCCAAACCACCACCCACCACCAACGCATCGCAATACACTATATTCATTCTTTTCCTTCCTTATGCAGTTGTTCATCTAGCTGGATTGCCTGTTGCATGCTGTTAATGCCCTGACTTTTTTGCGTGAGCCCTTTTTTAATATAGGCCCCATAAGTGAGTAGACCCAAAACGATGAAAAACACGCTCATGCTCCACTTAGCCTTTCTCAAGCCATCGATACCTAGATTTTTGAACCAACCCCATTTGATCGCCAATCTATAGAGCCCAATGGAGCCATGCAACTCCACTGCAAAGAGTAAGAAAATATAGAGTAACCAGAAATGTTGACTCACAAAGCGATAAGAGGAAGCGTGTGGCCCAATGCTATGGGGAGCGGTGAGCATAACAAATAGGTGCACACTGGCTAAAAAAAACATCGCAAAACCCGTGCCTACCTGCACAAACCATAGGGTGGTGTCGCCATGTTTCATCAAATGTTTATGGGTTTTGAAAATTTTGTATTGACGATAGTTGATGGGAAACTTCCTTAGTGCCAAAAAAGCGTGCACGACCAAGATCACAATTACCCCGGCAGCCACCGCACTCACAATGGCAGGCTCGCCCGCCTTGATAAACAAGCTCCCCTCGAAAAACTTGGTTACTGCATACATAGCACGATCGCTGATCAAAATGCTACTCACAAAGAACATGTGCGCAATCATGAACAGCGCCAAAATCAAGCCTGTTGCACTCTGCCAAAAGTCCAATTTAGCATAGGCCCCACTCTTCTTGCGCTCGGTGCTAACCCCGTAGTAGCCCTCTATGATCTCCTCTTGCTGCATACCGCTCCCTTATTCAAAATTTTCCTAAAATGATAGCGAAATTATCATACTTTTTGGGTTATCTTTGCCATCTTTTGCTAAGATTGCCATCTTTTGCTAAGATCATTTGAGTTTACTTGTGGAGTCAGTCGTGAAATATGTTTTAGCCAATCTTAAGTCTTACACTTTAGATCTGAGAATTTATTTAGAAACTTTGGAAAATCTACTCAAGCCCACAACCGCCCCCTATGTGGGCATTTTTCCTCCCCTGATTGAGTTGGGCGCACTCCAGTCTGCCTACGCGCACTTTAGCTTGGGCGCGCAAAACGCTTACCCAGCACTTGAGGGAGCGTTTAGCGGAGAAATCACCTTACAAGCCCTGCAGCAGAGGCAAATTAAGAGCGTGTTGATCGGGCATAGTGAGCGGCGCTTGCTCTTAAATGAGAGCGATGTGTTCTGTGTAAAGAAGTTCGAGTTTTTTGCCCAACATGGGTTTCAGATCGTCTTTTGTATCGGTGAGAGTTTGCCACAAAGAGAAGAGGGGGAAGACGCGCTTCTTCAACATCTCTTAGGACAATTACAAGGTATTGATTTAGAATATCCTAAGCTCATTATCGCTTACGAACCCATTTGGGCAATTGGTACGGGAGTGAGTGCAACGAGCAGTGCGATCGCGCATACTTTAGAAAATTTGCGCCAAAAACTCAAACCCAACCCCCTCATTATCTATGGCGGGAGTGTGCAATTAGATAATGTAGAAGAGATTTTGAATTTAGATGTAGTGGATGGGGTTTTGGTTGGTAAAGCGAGCTTAGACCCCCATGCCTTGGCCAAAATGGTTGCTATTTCTGCCACAAAGGAGTTTGTATGACACTCAGTGCGTTGCTAGAACACTACCAACTAGACATCGCTTTGCCCCCCAATTTTCGAGATTTTGAGGTAGCAGGGATTGCTCCTTTGGAGAATGCCACCCCCAACCACCTAAGCTATGTAGACCAAAAATCCTACCTGAAAAAAGTTAAAGACACACAGGCGGGCGCGATTTTTATCCGTGCTGAGCATGCGAGCAAAATTCCCTCCACTTCTTGTCCCCTTATCACCTCTAATCCTCATTTGGCCTTTGCGCGGGTTTCAGACGCGTTTAAAGCAAATATCTTCGCGCGTCCTATTAACCCCCACCCTCCTAAACTGGGTGAGGGTGTGGTTTTGATGCCCGGGGTGGTCTTGGGTGAGGGGGTGGAAGTGGGTGAGGGGAGTGTACTCATGGCTAATGTAGTGGTGGGCGATGGGGTCAAGATCGGTGCGCAGTGCAAGATTTACCCCAATGTTACTATTTATCAAAACACCTTAATTGGCAACCATGTGTACATTCACGCCAATAGTGTGATTGGCAGTGATGGTTTTGGTTACGCCCACACAGAGCAAGGGGAGCATGTTAAGATCGAGCATACCGGTATCGTGCAAATTGATGACCATGTCGAAATCGGAGCAAACACGACCATTGATCGTGCAGTTTTTGGGATTACTCACATTAAAGAGGGCGTAAAGATTGATAATTTGGTGCAAGTGGGGCATAATTGCGTGCTAGGGGAACATTCCATCATTGTGGCACAAGTGGGGCTTTCTGGCTCTACGACTATGGGGCGCAATGTGGTCTTGGGTGGACAAGTAGGCACGGGGGGACACATGCACATTGGGGAATTTACTCAAATTGGAGGCAAGGGGGCAGTGGGCAAGGATTTACCCCCGCACACCAATTACGCCGGAGCGATCCCAGCGATGGAAATCCATGAATGGCATCATTTTTTGGCAACCCTGCGCCGTTTTGCCAAAAAACAAAAACCTAGTCTAATTGCTAAGGGGTTGTCCAAAGTATGGAAACGCTAGGGCGCGCGCGCAAACGATCTATCATCGCTGCGACGAGTGGAAATTTGGTCGAGTGGTTTGATTTTTACATCTACGCTTTCAGCGCCACTTACTTTGCGCATGAATTTAGCACTTCTAGCAATCCCATTGTGCAGCAAATCAGTGTCTTTGGAGTCTTTGCAGCGGGGTTTTTAGCGCGCCCCTTAGGATCGTGGATTTTTGGGGCTTTAGCTGATAAAATCGGGCGTAAGCACTCGATGGTTATTTCTGTCATCGTGATGGCTTTGGGTTCTTTTATGATTGCTAGCCTTCCTAGCAAAGAGCTTGTGGGAGATTTTGCGATTTTCTTTCTCTTGATGGCTAGACTTATTCAAGGCCTAAGTGTAGGAGGAGAATATGGAATTGTGGCGACTTATCTAGCCGAATTATCTGCAAAGGGGAGGCGCGGGTTTTATGGCTCTTTCCAGTATGTTACCCTGATTGGGGGGCAGTTTTTAGCGGTGGCGAGCATTGCGGTGTTGCTGGCTATCTTTGGTGTGGCGCAGATGAGTGCCTTTGCTTGGCGTTTTCTCTTTGTTTTAGGAGGCTTGCTGGCTCTGGGCTCGCTTGTGGCGCGCAGATTTATGGAAGAAAGTGCCAGCAATTTGGAAGAACACGAGCGACGCGGCACACTCAGAGCACTTGGTCCCCATTGGCGTTCCTGCGTGTTGGTGGCGGGTATCACGGCGGGAGGTTCGCTAGGCTTTTACACGATCACCACTTACGCCAAAACTTTTTTAGAAAATGCCGGAATGCCTAAGGTGGTTGTCAATGACCTGTTTTTGATCGCGCTGGCGATTTTGATGTGTATGCAGCCCCTCTTTGGATATGTGGGCGATAGAATCACTTTTAGACGCTCTATCGTTCTTTATGCTCTCTTGGCCCTTATAGGGATTTACCCTCTGTTCCAGGGCATGGCACATTATGCGAGCCACCCCGGTGTGGCCTTTGGCTTGGTGTTGTGCTTGTTTGCTATTTTAAGTTTTTATACTTCCGTTTCAGGGATTGTCAAAGCCCAACTCTTCCCCCAACATGTGCGCGCACTGGGTACGGGATTTAGCTTTGCGATTGCTAACGCTGTTTTTGGGGGCACGGCTCCCTACATAGCCCTACAATTCAAAAGTGCCCATATGGAAAATGGTTTTTTTGTCTATGTAGCCGTAGTAATGGGGATTGCACTCATTTGTGCGCTGTGTTTGCCCAAACAAAATGTCTTAGATTAAGAGTGCTCTAATGTGATGGCATGCGTGTTGGGTGCGTGTGTGTACTTGTGCGTTTAGACGCGTGCGTGTTTTTGTAGCCTCATAAAGGAGGAGTCATGTCTTTAAATCTACGCTGGAAAATCATACTTATTGTCCTTGGGTCTTTGTGCACATTAGGACTGGCAACGGCTTTTTTAAGCAACTATATGGAACGAGCAAGCTTTAAAAAGACTTTGGGGGCCTTTAATTCCAATGCGCTGGTAAAGCGTGAATCGGGCATTAAATACAATGTTTTTATTGCCACTTCTGGTTTGGCAGAGTATTTTAAACACAATTCTAGGGAAGTGGCCCTACACATGAGTGCTACCTACTTTAACAAGATCAACGCAGCTAAAGGACGGCTTTACATTGTCGCGCTGGAAAAAGATGGCACTCTTATTACTGATAGCATGCACCCAAAGTTAATAGGCAAAAAGGTGTTGGACTTCAAGGGCGTACGGGGAGATTATTATTTCAAAGAATTTACAGAACGCGCCTTGCGCGATCCTAAAGGTGGATTTTACCGCTGTCATCTTAAACGCCCCGCCCCTGAAATCAAGACAGAGGATTGTGTGAGCTATGCCTACCACGACCCAATAAGCGATTTGATCGTAGTGGCCGTGAGCTATGTGAGTGCTATCTACAAGACAATGGAAAAGGCAGAAGAGCAAGCCTATATTTTAGCCGATCATAATTTTCGCAATCTCTTATACTCTACTCTAGCGATCACACTGGGAATTATTCTCATTGCCTTTGTCCTCAATCATTTTTGGATTGTCAAACGCCTAGAAACATTAGTGGGAGTGGTGCGCAATTTTGCTAGCAGTCAAAAGGATCTCACCGCACGCATCCACATCAAAGGACGCGCCCAAGATGAAATTAGCTTGGCTGCTAACCACATCAACAGCTTTTTAGAGCATGTTTGTGCGTTCAATAATGAGATCAAACACTGCAGTAACCAAAGTCGTGAATCTGCTTTATACCTGGAAAATGCCATGTTACACACTACAGAGGCAATCCAACAAACCGCCCGAGTCATTACCCAAGTCAGGGATGAGGGTGTTCAACTTTCCTCTAATTTAGCAGAGATGAATGGCGATGTTGAAGGCGTGGCAGGCGAATTAGGTAAGGCTTTGAACCTACTTGAGCAGAGCAAGGCGAGTGTAACCACGCTGTGTAATGCTATCGTGGAGGATGTTGCCAATGAGAGAGCTCTGATTACCCAAATTGAAGCCCTGAGCCAGAACACCAATAGTGCTAAAGATATTTTGGAAAGCATCGATAAGATCGCCAAGCAGACCAATTTATTAGCGCTGAATGCTGCCATTGAAGCTGCTAGAGCAGGTGAGCATGGGAGGGGTTTTGCCGTCGTGGCTGATGAGGTGAGCAATCTAGCAGCACGCACACAACACGCCTTAATAGAGGTAAACACGACCCTCTCTACCATCATACAAAATGTCGATGATGTGAGTCAGAAAATGAGCCAACAGGCTGCGCGCATTGAAAAAGCCAATGTGTTGAGCAACTCGGTCCAAGAAACTTCCACGCAAACAACAGAGTATCTGGAGCAACTCATTGAGCGCATTAAAGGGGTGAATATCCGCTTTGTTCATTTGGTCCAGGATACTCAGACTATTATTAACGAAGTGATTTCTGTGCAATCCTCGGCCAGTAAAACCTTGGAGAATGCAGAAAGCATGCAGGCCATCATGCAAGAGTCTAAAGAGCTAGCCCAGCAGATCGCGCATAAAACCAATGACTACAAGACCATGTGAACCCCGCTATTCACGACAATACCAAGACATCTTGTGAGAAACTTTTTAAAATCCTTTGACCAAGAATATTGGAGATAGACACAAGTGCATTATGCATGACAATAGGGATGAGGGAGTCTTTGTACATATCACACCCTAGTTCTTTTAAAACTTCTAAGATATTCTTGAGTGTTAAAAAATCCTCAACACGAGGAGCTTCTAGATAGCGTTGGTATGGCATGTTCGAGCCAAAGGGAATTGCCACATCCAACACAAAAGAGCGATCGGATTTGACTAGTATTTTGATGCCAAAATACAGCTTAAGACCAAAAACGTATTCGCAATTGGTAACATGCTTTCTAATGTACTCTGCATTAGGCAACACAATGCTTTCTGGCAACATTTTGTGCTACAGGGCTCGTAAGTGTTCTACAACATCGCCGCTTTTTTCCAAACTAATCCAATTAGCATAAAGTTTATCTTTTGATCCAATCAAGTTTTCATTGAGTATGTTGTTGGGGGCATTGTGTACTACTTACGCATCTCTCAAAAACACAGACTTTGTGGTATCCCAAAGAATTCTGACGAGTCCAAGAACTGCTATGCGTCTTCAAGAAGGTCCATTGATTGGCTTTAAGAGGCTTTTTAGCCCCTCTGCTCTAGCATGTGGCAAAGGACGAACATGGAAAATTTCACCCATTTACATTTGCATACCGAATACTCTCTATTAGATGGGGCGAACAAGATCAAAATCTTGGCCCAGCGCATTAAAGAGTTAGGGATGACCAGTGTGAGCATGAGCGACCATGGCAATATGTTTGGAGCTATTGATTTTTACACCTGCATGAAAAAAGAGGGGATCAAGCCCATCATTGGGATTGAAACCTACTTACATAACGCCGAAAATTTAGAGGATAAACAATCCCGCCAACGCTTCCATTTGTGTCTTTATGCCAAAGATCAAGAAGGCTATGCCAACCTAATGTATCTAAGCTCTCAAGCCTTCCTCAAGGGTTTTTACTATTTTCCTCGTATCAATAAAAAGCTGCTCAAAGAACGCGCTAAGGGCTTGATCTGCTCGAGTGCATGCTTGCAAGGCGAAATTAATTGGCATCTCAACCTCAACAACCCCAAAAACAAACAGTATGGCGCAAAGGGCTATGAAGAGGCCAAGCGCATCGCCTGTGAATACCAAGACATCTTTGGGGACGACTTCTACATGGAAATTATGCGCCATGGTATTGCCGATCAACTCTACATTGACGAGCAACTCATTAAGCTCTCTTTAGAGACCGGTATTAAGCTCATTGCCACTAATGACACCCACTACACCAAGCAGGAGGACGCGCGCGCCCAAGAAGTCGCCATGTGTGTGGCAATGAATAAAACTTTTGGGGATAAGGACCGCTTAAAACATTCCGTGCACGAGTTTTACATCAAATCTCCCGCGCAGATGGCACAACTTTTTGCAGATATCCCTGAAGCCCTAGAGCACACCCAAGAGATCGCACGCAAATGCCAGCTAGAATTAGATTTAAAAAGCGACACCAACCCACCCACTCCCCCGCGCTTTAAATTCACCAAAGAGTACGCCACCAACGAGGGGCTAGACCTTGAAGAAGACGCACTCTACTTTGCCTACAAAGCTAGAGAGGGCTTGAAAAAACGCCTAGAGATCATCGATCTTAATCAACACGCTACTTATCAAGAACGCCTAGAATATGAGATCAAAACCATCGTGGACATGAAATTTGCCGGCTACATGCTCATCGTGTGGGATTTTATCCGCCATGCTAGAGAGAGTGGTATACCGGTAGGTCCGGGGCGAGGCAGTGCAGCCGGGAGTCTTGTGGCGTTTTGTTTGCAAATAACAGACATTGACCCGCTTAAATACGATCTCCTCTTTGAGCGTTTTTTAAACCCCGAGCGCGTGAGTATGCCCGATATTGATACGGATTTCTGCCAAAGACGGCGGGGCGAAATGCTCGACTACATGGTTTCTAAATATGGCAAATACAATGTCGCCCAAGTGATCACTTTCAATAAAATGCTGGCTAAGGGGGTGATTCGCGATGTGGCACGCGTGCTGGACATGCCCTATAAAGAAGCCGACGAAATGGCTAAACTCATCCCCAATCGCTTAGGAATCACGCTCAGAGAGGCTTACGAGCTAGAGCCCAAGATCGCCCTATTGACTGAGAGCAACCCCACGGCTAAACAAGTTTGGGAATTCGCCCTAAGCTTGGAGAATTTGAATCGTTCCGCGGGCAAACACGCGGCCGCATTGGTGGTGGATAGTGAGCGCGAATTGTGGCATAAGACCCCGCTATATACCAGCGAGCGCACGGGGGGGATTGTTACCCAGTATTCCATGAAATACCTAGAAGCGGTGGACTTGATCAAATTTGACTTCTTAGGACTTAAAACTTTGAGTGTGATTGATGACGCGCTTAAGCTCATTGAAAAATACGCCTATAAGAAGATCGACTTTTTGAGTGTGAACATGGACGACCCAGAGGTCTACAAAACTATGCAAGAGGGTAACACCATTGGGATATTCCAAATTGAATCGGGCATGTTTCAAACCTTGAATAAACGCCTGCGCCCCTCCTGCTTTGAAGATATTATTGCTATCATCGCTTTAGGGCGCCCCGGACCTATGGAGTCTGGGATGGTGGATGATTTTGTCAATCGCAAACACGGATTAGAGCCCATCACCTATACCTTTGAGGCGTTAGAACCCATTTTGCGCCCCACTTATGGGACGATTGTCTATCAAGAGCAGGTGATGCAGATTGTGCAAACCATTGGGGGCTTTTCTTTGGGTGAGGCGGATTTAATCCGCCGTGCGATGGGGAAAAAGGACGCGCAAATCATGGCAGATAACCGCGCCAAATTCATAGAGGGCGCGCGTAAAAGAGGCTATGAGGCAGACAAAGCGGGCGATCTCTTTGATTTGATCGTCAAGTTTGCTGGGTATGGCTTTAACAAATCCCACTCGGCAGCTTATGCCATGCTCACCTTCCAAACCGCCTATCTCAAGACCCACTACAAACACGAATTTATGGCAGCGATGATTAGCAGTGAATGCCGCCACATTGAGGAAGTTGCTCACTATGTGGAGGAGGCCAACTCGATGGGAATCAAAGTAGAACGCCCCCATGTGAATGTGTCCGATGTGCGCTTTAGGGTGCAAGAGGAGGGAGAAGAAAAACATATTGTCTTTGGCTTAGAGGCGATCAAGGGTGCGGGCGAAGGACCTTTGGGCACTTTGGTGGAAATCCGCGAAAAGCAAGGCGCATTTAAAGATTTGCAAGACTTTATCAGCAAAATTGACTTTTCTAAGTTTAGCAAGCGTGTTTTAGAGCCCTTGATCAAATCCGGGAGTTTAGACAACTTGGGCTACAATCGGCGCACTATGTTAGAAAACTTAGATGCCATCTGTGAGGAGGGGCGCAGAAAGGATAAAACCAACGCCCAAATGCGTGCCGGACTCTTTGCGGACGCGCAGACAGAGCGCGCTAATCTCAATCTAAAACTCTATGAAGAATACGATGCCAACACTTTGTTAGATTTTGAATACGAATGCATGGGGATTTACTTCTCAGGCCACCCCTTGAATGAATTTAAGGACCAGATCAAGCCCCTGAAAAATATCCTCAAGAGCACGGACATCAAGCGCGTGGAAATTGGTAGTGCTGTGGTGCTGGTGGGCAAGATTTTAGAGCTCAAGCGCAAATTGGGCAAGAAAAGCAAAAAGCCTTATGGCGAGGCGGTAATTGTGGATTTATCCGGGCGTTTTGAACTCATGCTCTTTGAGCGCCAGCTCAACGCGCTAGAACAATTAGACAGCGATTTACCCCTAGCCTTTAAGTGCAAGGTAGAGGAACAAGAGGAGGTCGCGCGCTTACGCCTCTTTGAGATCAAAACCCTAGAGCAGATCGCTACAGAGAAAATCGCCAAAGTGCGCTATAAAGCAGAAGCCCAGCCTAGCGACATCGAGCCTTTAGATTTGCAAGCTGATTTTAACAAGGCCGCCTCCTGCCTGCAAGGGCAACCCTTGTGCTTGGTGGTGGACACTAGCGTGCCTGCAGAGTTGTTCGCACATTTAAAAGAGGTGGCAAATGCCAATAAGGGCGAGCGCGCGCTCTGCGTGGTGTTTAAAGAAAAAGACAAGAAAATCACTATCAGCACCCCCCTAAAAGTGAGCGCGCAGATCAAAGAACAATTTAAAGATTATGAATGGATGGATTGATGCGCCTCAATCAGTTTATCGCCCGTTATGCTCACTGCTCGCGCCGTCAGGCCGATACTCTCATAACAGAGGGTAAGGTGAAGATCAACCACCAAATTGCAGGCTTTACCACGCCCTTTAGCAAAGAAGATAAAATCTTTGTAGAGGGCAGGTTGCTTAAAATTCCCAAAGCTCCCCGTTATAGCGTGATCCTCTATCACAAACCTAAGGGGGAGTTGGTGGCGCGCAAGGATCATCGTGCTCGCCCAACCATCTTTGAGAGCTTAGATCGCAAATTCGCCCATTTTATCCCTGTGGGGCGTTTGGACTTTGCCTCTAGCGGGCTATTGCTCTTAAGCGATCATAGCGGGGTAGCGAGTGCGCTGATGCATAGTGCCTTAGAGCGGGTGTATTTGCTCAAAATTGCAGGACCCATCACCCCCCAGATTTTAGAGGGCATGCAAAGTGGAATCCACTCCCACAAGGGCGCACATCCTAAAAACACTAAGCAAAGCCTACAACTCCCTCCTTTCGCGCACTGCCATATCATCAAAAACCACCCGCATTTTTCTAAGCTCAAAATCACCCTCACAGAGGGCAAGAATAGAGAATTACGCCGCTTCTTTGCCCATTTTGATCGCGCCGTGCTGGATTTACAACGGGTTTCCTATGGCTTTGCCCATCTCAACGCCCTCCCCGTGGGCAAAACGCGCTATCTAAACCCTAAAGAATACCAGCACCTACACGCCTTTCTCAAAGACACCAAATTATAGGTCAAAGCATTGTTAGATCAAATTCTACAAGGAGATTGCCTAGAACTCTTGCCCAGCTTGCCTGCTGAGAGTGTAGAACTCATCATCGCCGATCCGCCCTATTTTATGCAGACACAGGGGGAGTTGTTGCGTGATAATGGAGAAGTCTTTATGGGTGTGCGTGCAGCATGGGATCAATTTGAGAGTCTGCAGGCTTACGATTCTTTTTGTTTGGCGTGGTTAAGCGAGTGTAGACGCGTGTTAAAAGCACATGGGAGTATCTGGGTGATGGGCTCGTTTCAAAATATCTACCGCTTGGGCTATTTAATGCAGAATTTGGGTTTTTGGATTCTCAATGATATTATCTGGGCTAAACCCAATCCCGTGCCCAATTTTAGAGGTAGTCGCTTTTGCAACGCCCATGAGAGCTTGCTTTGGTGTGCTAAAGATAAGAGTGCACGCTACACCTTTAATTATAAAACCATGAAAGCCCTCAATCACAACAAGCAAGAGCGCAGTGTATGGCATATAGGCATTTGCATGGGGGCAGAACGCCTAAAGGGAGCGAATGGAAAAAAACTCCACCCCACTCAAAAACCCCAAGCCCTCTTAGAAAAGATCATTCTCTCTAGCAGTAGGCCCGGGGATTTGATTTTAGACCCCTTTTTTGGCACGGGCACTACAGGGGCGATTGCTAAGAAATTCAAACGACACTTTTTAGGCATTGAGCAAGACCCTCTCTTTGTGCAAGAAGCCACCAAGCGCATTGCTGATATCACCCCCGTGAGCAATACCCTCACACAGGGCGCGCTAGAAGTCAAACCCCCCAAAGTAAGCTTAAAGCAACTCTGTGCAGCGGGCTTTTTGCAGGACAGACAGAAATTCTATGACAAAGATCAAAATTATATCTGTTACTTGCTAGAGGATCGTCTGCATGACGATCAGGAACATCTAAGTATCCACCAAATGGCGGCTAAACACCTACACAAAAAAAATCACAATGGCTGGGCTTACTTTTATGTCTTTTGGAAAGAAGAATTTGTGAGTGTGGATTTGCTACGCTACGCCTACGCCCAGCGTCCTTATCCTCCCATTCTCAAAATTTAAATAAAATGTTAATTCCTATGGCTTAAACTAAGAAAATTAGCATAAGGATTTTAAAATGCCACAAAAGAGTTTTAGGTTCAGCGTGCCATGGGTGGGTTTTTGGGGAGGCTTCATTTTAGCTCTAGGGGTGTATTTTGCCCTCCATGCCCATTTAGATGTGATCAAGCACACCATCACCAAGCCCGGACTTAAATTAGATTCTCTACCCATCGTAGCCGCTGTGGCAATCTTGATGGGGACTTGGTGGATGAGCGAGGCGATCGCTTTGGTGGCTACTGCCCTGCTACCCCTCGTGCTCTTTAGCGCGTTGGGCGTGGCTAGTTTTAAAGAAGTGGGCGCGTCCTATGGGAGTCCTATCATCTTCTTGTTTATGGGGGGTTTTGTGCTGGCAATGGCGATGCAACGCTGGAATCTACATAGCCGTATCGCGCTAAGAATTATTCTTTTAGTGGGCACGAGCCCTAGAGCGTTGGTAGCCGGTTTTATGTTGGCGACTGCCTTTTTATCTATGTGGGTTTCTAACACGGCAACCGCAGTGATGATGATGCCTGTGGGCTTGAGTGTGTTAACCCTCGTAGCAAAATTACTCCAAAAACAGGATTGTAAAACTGATTCCTCTTACCAATCCGCTCCCATTTATCGCACCAATTTCAGTATCTGCTTGATGTTGGGCATCGCTTATAGTGCCTCTATTGGATCGCTAGCCACCCTCATAGGCACGCCCCCTAACGCCCTGTTGGCTGGTTATATGCAAGACGCCTTTGGGTTTAAAATTGGCTTTGGGCAGTGGATGATCTTGGGCGTGCCCATCGCTTTACTCATGCTCATGGGGGCGTGGTTTTTACTCACCTTTGTCATCTTCCCTATCAAGATCAAAGAAATCCCCGGAGGTAGGGAGGTGATCGTTCAAGAATTGCACAAATTAGGACCGATGAGCGCAGGAGAACTCTGGGTTGCCACTTTATTCGTGCTCGCTTCTTTGAGCTGGGTTTTTTTAGGCAGTATTTTACACTCTATGGGAATTAAGATCGCCAATTTAGACTCCATCATTGCCATGGGGGTCGCCATCGCGCTTTTTATCATCCCCGCACAAAAAACCCGTCTCATCGATTGGGATACGATGAAAAAACTCCCCTGGGATGTGCTCTTGCTCTTTGGGGGTGGGCTGGCTTTAAGCGCGCAATTTAGCAAGAGCGGGTTATCTCTGTGGATTGGACATCAAGTGGCGCACTTGTCCCATTTACCCTTATTACTCTTAATGGTCTTGGTGGTAGCCTTAGTGATTTTCTTAACCGAAATCACCTCCAACACCGCCACGGCTGCGGCCTTTTTGCCCGTGATTGGGGGGGTGGCTTTGGGGCTGGGTTATGAGCACTCCCAAGTCCTCTTTTTTACCATCCCTGTAGCTTTAGCAGCCACCTGCGCTTTTATGTTGCCTGTGGCAACCCCACCCAATGCGATCGCTTATGGTTCGGGTTATGTCAAAATGCAAGATATGATCAAAGCTGGGCTATGGCTCAACATCTTAGGGATTGTGCTCATTAGCCTCATCACCTACATTTTAGTGGGCAAAATCTTTGTTGGGAGTTAGGTATGGATTTTTCTAAGTTGAAGGGGGAGAAAACGCGCTATATCACGGGGGCACTCTTAGTCGCGCTTGTTGTGGTGGTGTTGGTTAGCCACAATATGCTGTTCTTGTGGGCGGTGCTAGGCGTGGCGTATCTGGTGGGCTTTTATGAGGCTTTAAAACTCTATGAGAAAATCCACGCTCTGAGCTTTTCTTTTTGGCATTATGGGCTGGCTTTAGGGGTGTGGGGGCTTTCTTATATCAGCCCACGCCCCATTGAGGGCGCATTATTTGTGGGGATGTTCTTTGCAGGCGCATTAGCCTTGAGAGCAAAGGATACTAGGCAGGTGTTGCCCCTCATTTACCCCACTCTGCCCTTTGTGGTGCTTTTAGCATTATTTAAGGACTTTGGCGTGCGCGGGGTGGTGTGGCTAGTCGTGGTCGTTGTGGTGGCTGATGTGGGGGCTTATTTTGGAGGCAGATTGCTAGGTAAAATCCCTCTAAGTCCCACTTCACCCAAAAAGACCCTAGAGGGTTCTTTAATAGGATTGGGTTTATCTAGCGTGCTTGGGGGTCTGGCGGGCATGTGGAGTGTGGGGTTCACATGGGCATTGGGGATTAGCGTGGTGGTGGCGATCAGTGCGATCTTGGGAGATTTGTATGAGAGTTACTTGAAACGGCGTGCAGAGGTGAAGGATAGTGGGGCATGCTTGCCCGGACATGGAGGGATTTTAGATCGTTTAGATGCTATGCTTTTTGGAGGCGTGGCGTTGCATTTCTTGCTCTTTTTGCCCTATGTCTAGTGCGATTATTTTAGGGAGCACGGGCTCTATTGGCACACAAGCCCTAGAAGTGGCACAAACTTTAGGGGTTGAGGTGGAGGCTTTGAGTGGTGGGCACAATGAAACTCTTTTGTTGGAGCAAATCCACACCCACAAGCCCCAAAAAGTTTTTTTACCCCAGCCTAGCAGGGCGTTTTTACGAGATTTGCCCCACAATGTCGCTCTCTTTGCAGGTGCACGAGGGCTAGAAGGGATGTTGCAGGCTTGCCACTCCCCAGTAGTGCTCAACGCTCTAAGCGGTTTTGTTGGATTAAAGCCCACCTTGATCACTCTTGAGCAACATAAAACCCTAGCTTTAGCCAATAAGGAGTCTTTAGTTGTGGCCGGTTGGTTGCTAGATACTAAAGGCATGATCCCCATTGATAGCGAACATTTTGGGCTGTGGAGTTTGCTCCAACACCGCAATACTGCAGAGGTGCAAACCCTTTATTTGAGCGCGAGTGGAGGAGCGCTGCGCGACCTAGAGCCCGAGCAAATCCCCCATCAAAGCCTAGAAAAAGTCTTAAAACACCCTAACTGGGACATGGGCGTGCATATCACCATCAACGCGGCTAACATGCTCAATAAGCTTTTTGAGGTGTTGGAAGCGCGTTGGCTCTTTGGCATAGATGCTATTGATGCCTATATTGAGCGCACTTCCAGCGTACATGCCCTCGTGCGCTTTAAAGATCAAAGCCTGCACGCCCAACTCTCCACCCCTGACATGAAACTCCCCATTGCCCACGCCCTAGCCCCCAAGCAAGCCCACCAGCAAGCTAGCATCGCGCCCTTAGATTTATGCGTCTTACCTCCCCTACAATTTGAGCCCATCGACACGCGCAAATACCCTCTATGGGCACTCAAAGACACCCTATTAGAGAATCCCAAATTAGGTGTGGTGCTCAATGCCAGCGCAGAAGTGGCGACTCAAGCCTTTATAGAGGGCAAAATCTCCTTTGGACAAATTGTTAGGATAGTAGAAGAGGGTTTAATGCGTTTTGAGGACACCACTAAATCACTGGCTAATTTAGAGGATATCTACACTTTGGACGCGCAGATACGCGCGTCTGTGAGGATATCTTAGATTTAGGAGCTAGCATGGAATTAGAATGGTATGTATATGCGATCGTGGTCGTGGTGGCTTTTTGCGCAGGACTGGTAGATTCCATTGCCGGAGGTGGGGGACTAATCACCATGCCTACCCTGTTAGCTTTGGGAATCCCGCCACACCTAGCCCTAGCCACCAACAAACTTCAAAGCAGTTTTGGGAGTTTCACGGCTGCGCTGAATTTTTGCTTGAAGGGCATGGTGTCCTTAAGAGAGGTCGCCTTTGGGGTGGGGTGTGTGGTGGTGGGGGCCAGTCTAGGAACGACACTAATTTTATGGCTTAAAGCGGACATCTTGCGCCTACTCATTCCCATTTTATTATCCTCAATCTTTCTCTATACCTTGTTAGCCCCCAAAGTGGGCGAGGGGGATAGCCATCCTAAACTTGAGCCCACCCTTTTCTATGGCATCTTTGGGCTAGGGTTGGGGTTTTACGATGGGTTTTTTGGACCGGGCACGGGTTCATTTTGGACCTTTGCGATGGTCGCGCTCTTGGGGCTCAACATGAAAAAAGCCACCGCACGCACTAAAGTGTTTAATTTCACCAGCAATATCATCAGTTTAAGCGTGTTTTTAATCGGGGGGCAAGTGATTTGGGCGGTGGGGCTTTTGATGGGAGCAGGGCAGATACTGGGCGCGTGGGTGGGCTCTAATTTAGTGATAGTTAAAGAAGTGCAGTTTATCCGTCGTGTATTTCTATGCGTGGTAGGGGCGACAATTTTAAAGCTATTTTGGGATTTTATACGCTAGATGGTGGCTTGAGGCGGAATCGAACCACCGACACGAAGATTTTCAGTCTTCTGCTCTACCGACTGAGCTATCAAGCCAAAAGCGCGATTATACTATACATGTCCTTTAAATTTAACTTAAAGTGTTATAATAAGCAAAAACACAAAGGTGGTAGATGCGCTTAATTTCATGGAATGTCAACGGCTTGAGGGCATGCATGCAGAAGGGTTTTGAGAACTTTTTGCTAGAGAGTGAAGCTGATATATTCTGTGTGCAAGAAACCAAAATGCACCCGCAACAGGCCGATTTTGCCTTTGAAAATTACCATGCTTTTTGGAATAGCGCACAAAAAAAGGGTTATAGCGGGGTGTTGACTTTGAGCAAAAGCGCGCCTTTAAGCGTGCGCTATGGTTTGGGATTAGAGGAGCACGACATGGAAGGGCGTGTGGTTACCTGCGAGTATGAGAATTTTTATCTAGTTAATGTCTACACGCCTAATTCTCAAAGGGGACTCTTGCGTCTGCCCTACCGCCTAGAATGGGAGAGCGCCTTCAGAGAATTCTTGCAGACTCTAGCGTCGCGTAAAGAGGTGCTGGTGTGCGGGGATTTGAATGTCGCCCATACAGAGATTGATCTAACTAACCCGCAGAGTAACCGCTACAACGCGGGTTTTAGCGACCCAGAACGCAACGCGTTTAGCCAACTACTCCAACTAGGATTTCTTGACACCTACCGCCATTTTTACCCCGACAAAACAGAAGTCTATACATGGTGGAGCTACATGAGCCAATCTAGGGCGCGTAATATCGGTTGGCGTATCGATTATTTTCTGGCTTCTCAAGGCCTGCAAGCTCAGCTCAAAGATGCGCATATTTACGCCCATATTTTGGGGAGTGATCACTGCCCTGTGGGCTTGGAAATTGATATGCCCGATGAACCCTAAAAAGCCCTTTAGGGGGATTTTTAAGGGTTTAAAGCGCGAGCCCTTTTTGATCCCTTTGCCATACTTCAACTCAGAGAAAGCACAGGATTGCCTAGATTGTACGGGGGGATGTGCTTCAGTCTGCCCTGAGCATATTATCATCAAAAAAGAAGCCACACGCCCTTATTTGGACTTTAAAGAACGGGGTTGCACATTTTGTCGAGAGTGTGTACGGGAATGTGTTCAAGAGCATACGGGGGTGTTGGAAGATACTCGAGAGGATTGCATAGATACATGGGTCCTCCTCGATTCGCAAACATGCTTGAGTTATCAGGGTGTGGTGTGCTTTGCATGTAAGGATGCGTGCAGAGACAATGCCATTAGCTTTGAGGGCATGTTTGCTCCACACATCCATGCCTCTTGCACGGGGTGTGGCATGTGTGCAGGTGTATGCCCCAGTCAATCCATTTTATTTGTAGAGAAAAGCACATGAATATTTCCAGCGTGATTGTTAAAGTCCAACTAGAGAGCTTTGAGCAGAGTCTAAAAGCGATTGAAGCCTTAGAGTGCGTGGAAGTGCCCGCTTTTGATCGAGAAAAACAAGTGATCATTGCTTTGATTGAAGCCCCCAGTGTGCAGGAGGAGCTGCGCGCTAATAGGGAGATTGAAAACGCCCCGGGGGTGATCAGCGCGCACATGCACTTTAGTTATTCTGATGAAAATCCTCTACCTTCTAATATCCAAGCCAGTCTAGAGAAAATAGAAAATACAGATGCTAAATCGGTGCGCTATGGAGGCGATGTAAATAACTGGCTTAATTAGCCTTGCGGGTATCGAGCCATTGGGCTTTGAGGTTCATGGCCGTGTGTAAGGAGTTCTCGAGTTGCTCAGTGATGGTTAGCATGGAGGCAAAATCGCTGCCCCATTTCGCATCCTTGAGCTCTTTGTGTAGCGTGTCTACGAGATCAAGGGCTTTATCCAAATCAATGGGAGGCTCAAAGGCCTTTTTGAAAGCCGCTCCAAAGCCCTCTTTTTTGGATTGAGGTTCTTGAGGATTGGTGTTGGGGGCCAACACAAGTTTAATGTTCTTGGCTTCTTGGTAAATACGATCGAGTAATTTTACCTCCTGATAATCTCTACCCTTGTCAATGGCCTCTTCTAAGATTTTATTGCTTGTGATAACTAGTTGGGTCGCTAAATCTGCACTTTTAGCCTCTTCCTTAGAGAGAGCGTGGACATCAATACCCACCAGCCATGACGCGCCAAAATGCATCCATAAAATAGATAGCAACAAACACTGCTTACAACTCATCGGCGCATCAATCCTTCTATGGGGGAAACATTGTCAAAATGGTGGAGCTGTGGGGAATCGAACCCCAGTCCAAAAATTACATCCATCCGTGGGCATCTACATGCTTAGAGAAGTTAAAGTTCTCGGGCTTTCCTAACAACCTCTCAAACTAATAGAAAGACCCTAGCTCTCAATCTTACTCTGAGGAGTGAGCACTTTTCAGAGGCAACTGGCTACAATGATGGAATACCTAGCTAACGCCAGTCGATTGCTAAGTTTCCAGCTCGCTACGCAGCTTTAGCGTAGTTGGGAGCGTAATTAGGATTGTTTACGGTTATTGTTTGTGTCGTTTTACAAGAGACACTTGGCATGCAACCCACGCTATGCAACCCTTGTCGAAATCCTGTTCAGCCCCATAACTTAGCAGAAACTAAGTAGCGCAGTATAGCATGCTTTGCTTACGATTTTTTTAAAATTTCAGAGCAATCGGGGGCGATCCAACTTGAGAGTTTCATAAGTTTTAAGCGTAGCAATACGCCCCTTAGCCGTGCGCTCCAAATAGCCATTGGCGAGCAAAAAAGGCTCGATCACCTCTTCAATCGTACTCTCATCTTCATGCAGGCTGGCCGCAATAGTGTTCAGTCCCAAGGCTTTATTCTTGGCGTTAGCTAAGAGGTTGAGATAGAGCAAGTCTAGCGCATCAAAACCATGCGCGTTCACGCCTAGCTCCTCTAAGGCAAAAAGTGTGGTTTGCAGAGAAATGCTCGATTCGCTGGCATGATCGGCAAAATCGCGCACCCGCCTTAAGAGTCTCAACGCAATGCGGGGTGTGCCTCTTGAGCGTTTGGCAATCTCTGCACTCGCTTTTTCTTCTATATCTTTTTGCAATCTAGTGCTAGCGTGTGTAATAATGGTAGCGAGCTCTTCTATGCTGTAAAACTGCATGCGAAAATGCAAGCCAAAGCGCTCGCGCAGGGGGTTAGAGAGTAACCCCGCGCGTGTGGTAGCCCCGATGAGAGTAAAGGGATTGAGATCGATCTTGATAGTCTGAGCGGCTGCTTTAGACCCAATAATAATATCTAATCTAAAATCCTCCATCGCTGAGTAAAGCACCTCTTCGATGGCAGGGCTTAAGCGGTGGATTTCATCGATAAAAAGAACATCTTTGGGATTAAGATTGGTGAGCAGGGCGGCCAAATCACCCGTTTTTTCAATCATAGGGGCGGTAGTAACCTTGATATTGGCATGGAGTTCTTTGGCAATGAGATGACTTAAAGTGGTCTTGCCTAAACCTGGGGGACCAAAAAAAAGCACATGATCTAGGGTATCTTGGCGTTTGAGAGCGGCACCAATAGAGACCTGCAACAATTTTTTAATCTGTTCTTGTCCAATGTAGTCCTCCCATAAATTAGGGCGCAGACTTACAGATTCTTGCTCTTCTAAATTGAGTGCCTCTACATTGACAAGTCTTTGCATCAGTAACTCTCTTGCTCGGAGGGGAAATGCCCTGTTTGGATGTCTTGGATATAGCGTTGCACAGCCTCTTCTACAAGCGTTGCTCCCTCCAAATACGATCGCACAAATTTAGGCTTAAATGCTTTGAATAGTCCAAGCATATCGCTAAAGACTAAAATTTGTCCATCGCACCCCGCCCCGCTCCCTATGCCTATTGTAGGGATGTCTAGCTGAGTGGTGATTTCTGTAGCCACATGCGCAACCACGCCCTCCAAAACAACCAAGCTTGCCCCTGCCTCTTGCACACTCAAAGCATCTTCTAAGACTTGTTGTGCACTCTCTGGCGTCTTGCCCGTGATCTTATAACCCCCTACGCCTCGTACACTCTGGGGCAAGAGACCAATGTGCCCTACCACTGCCACACCTTCCCCAACTAAGGTTTTGATGATATGAGCCCGTTCAGCCCCTCCCTCTAATTTAATGGCATCAGCACGGGTATGTTGGTAGAATTTCAGGGCGTTCTTAAGGGCTTGTTTTTCATTAGTGTAACTTCCATAGGGCATGTCGGCCACTACAAAGGCGCGTTGCACGCCTCGACACACCGCCTTAGTGTGGTAAAGCATTTCTTGCATACTCGCACTCAAAGTATCTAGCCTGCCATTAAAACTCATGTTCAAACTATCACCTACCAAGATCAAGTCGATATAAGGATCAAACAAAGCTGCAAACAAGCTGTCATAGGCTGTAATGGCGCTAATTTTAGAAGGTTTTACGCCATCTTTAGGGTGCTTTTTGCGGCGTAGACAACCTAGAGTCATCTTCATCATGCTCACACTTTTTGAGAGATTTTACCTTTAAAATGCTATGATAGGGCTAAAATTTTTCATTAGGGTTGGATTTGAAGATTAAAGGGGTGCTCGGGATGTCTGTCTTGATTTTTCAGACATTATGGGGCATAGATTATACGACACTCGATCCAAAGTATTATAAATACATCAAGTTTTATGAGAAGTACACGGATCAAGAAATCGCTCTCTTGATTGACGATATTAAGCATGCCGAAAGCAAAACTGGGTTGTTGCTGGGCTTGAGCACGGGTTTCTTCTACAACAATGCGATCAAGCGTGCCATGCAAGAAGGTACAATTCAGGGCAAACGCATGGAATACTTGTGGAGTATCGGCGTGCGTTTTGGCTACCAGACTTTCCGTCCTTCCTTATTCGCCAAGACCATGCGCCCTAATTTTATCGGGAGGCGAGTTTACATCCAATACATCGGCGCAGTACCCAAACGCTCCAATGTTGGGCGCATCGGTTACCAAAGCGCAACTATCAACGCAGATTTGATGATCGATCCCACTCTGCCCTCGGTGCAACGCTACCTTTCTATGGGTTTTTTGTTGGGAGTGGGATTGGGGGTGATCACACAGGGAACTGATACTACTGCTTTTTTTGGCATGATGGCTAATGCAGGGATTGCCTTTAGCATCTTTGGACATAATCGCGTGGAGCTTGAGTTTAAAGTGCTTGCCAACAAAGATGTTTCATGGTGGGGTGGATTGATGCACATAGGGTATCAATATGTTTTTTAGACGTGCTGTTCAGGGGCTTTTTTTGGGTACCCTTGTTTTGAATACATGTTGGGGAGGGGTGTCTGTACACCAACAGCGTGATATTTCTTCTGAGCGAGAGTTTCAAATTTACATGCTCAGAGGGCAACTTTATGAAGCAGAGCAGGCAAAACTTGTCCAAGAAGTGGCCAAGCGCAAGAGTGGGCCATTCGTGGGTGTCCTACTAACGCAAACTCTCATTCGAATCAATGGAATTAGGAGTGCAGGCTTGCCCCTCTTGTATGGCCTAAAAATAGGTTACCAAAGGTATGTCAAGAGCGATATAGGTGGATTGCGCGTTTATGGGGAATACATGGGGGGAGTCAATAAAAGCGTGCTTAAGCCAGAACAATCCAGCGCTTACCAGATAGCAAGCTTCAATGTAGATTTAGTGATGGATAAATCCATTGATACTCGTAAAAAGTATGCTATCGGAGTCTTTGGAGGGCTTGGCGTAGGGTGGAGTGGTTACAAAGATTACCCTAGTGCCGTGCACAATCCCAATGGCTTTGGCTTAGTTATTAACTTGGGCATTTCCATGACCTTAAACATCAGGCATCGCATCGAGCTTGCTTTAAAAGTTCCCCCATTGAAAGTCAGCCATGCCTTCGCCTATAGCTTTGCTAGCGATAATCTTTACTATATCAGCTATAATTTTTTGCTCTAGGGAATGGCAATGAAAGTTCTGTTTGCAACAAGCTTACTTCTAACAAGTGCAGTAGCGATGCCTCCACCCATTTTGAAAGATACCAACTCAGATGTAATTTTTGAAGATGCTCCTGAATCTAAATCAAATGTGCCCAATCCCCAACCCCAAGTACAACCCAATCCTCAATCTAGCCCCCAGCCTAACCCTCAACCCAAAGCACGGCCTATTTTAAAAGACACCAACTCAGATGTAATTTTTGAAGATGCCTCTGAACCTGAGTCGGATTTGCCCAATCCCCAACCCCAAGTACAACCCCAAGTACAAAAACAGCCCCCTGCAACGCCACATCCACAAAATACACCTGTTTGTGCACCCAGTCCGTCTATGGCTCCTAGTCTGGTCCCACTACCTCCGCTCCCTTTTATTCCTACCAATCCAGCGCTTCCCCCCTATCCTTATGGAGTGCCTATCAATCCAGAACCCAACGTTGGCATGCCAGAGAACCCCCATCGCTTTGATTCAGACCCCGTGATTAAAGATTTAGAAGATAAGATTCGTGCGCTCGGTGTGGTCCCAGAAACCCAACATTACTACTCTAAAAAATACATTGAAAAGCACTACAAACATAAGAGTTGGCGTTTTAAGGCAGAAAAATTTGAGAGTTATAGCATTGCCAAAGAAAAAAGCGGGTTTTTTCTAGGGGGTGGGTTTGGCGTGGGGGGATTAGAGGAGTCCTATAGTGGTGACCAGGTGTTGAGCACAGATCTTGGAATCAAGGTTCCCAACGATGTCTTTAGTGCTCCTGTTAGTCTAAAAAGCACTTTTGGCATGCTAAATCTTGAATTGGGTTACCAACAATTTTTTAATCTGTACTTTGGTACGCGTATTTATGGGGATCTACTTGTCATACCGGGGCTTGCTACAATTGGAACCTTGAATGGCAATAGCACTAACAAAGGGTTTGGGAAGTTGTTTTATGCACTGGGCTCCTTAGATATGGACGCGCTCATTGACATTCCCCTAGATAAGCAAAAACAGCACTTTATTGGCGCATATGCTGGTTTTGGAGTAGGGTTAATGCTCTTGCGTGATTTTAAAAACGCAGCGTTCAATCAGGTTGTCGCCAATGCCTATAAAAGTCCCAATATCTTTTGGAAAATGCTCGCACAGGCAGATTACACGATCAATCTTGGGCTCGCCTTCACTTATAAACGGCATGTGCGTTTTGAATTGGGCACTAAGATTCCACTGACTTACCTGCGTTTTGGAACAGAATCTCCAGCGGTCTATACTAATTCCCAGTCTAGCAAGACCTTGCTCAGTGGCGATATTGGTTTCAAGCGCACGACTTTCATGGTGTTCAATGTGCTCTATGTTTTTTGATTAAGGCAAAATTGTGTGGCGTTTGATTGTATTAATAGCATTAGTAGGATGTGGATATTTGAGCTATAACTACTGGGTTAGTAAGGATAATCAGGGGCAGATTAGTTTGGTTATGAAGGTTGTCAAAGAGGGGAGTAAAAAGGCACCAGCGCAGAATCTGCGTGTTGAGAATCCGACACACTGGAATCTCAAACACCACATACGCGTTATTTTGGAATCCCCGGCTAAAATCCGCTCTTATCATATTAAGGTTTCTACGAGCGATCATTTAGTGGTTTATGACAAAAATCAGATTGTGCTGGACGAACCCAGTCGCTTGGTTTTTGAGTTACCTAAACCTAGCATTCAACTCAATGATCAAACGATACTCCACTATGAGATCAGTCTATGCGATTGGAGTAATGGTAATTTCTTCAGTGGCAACATAACTACCAAAAGCTTTGATCTAGTCTTGGACACAACTCCGCCCACTATCCGCACTCTCGCGCAGTCATCCAGTATTACTTATGGGGGGAGCGCGCTTGTAGTCTTTAAAGTGGAAGAGGATTCCCTAGACAAAGTATGGATCAATAACGGCTCCATGGACCTTAAGGTCTTTCCCTTCATGCAAGACAAATACTATGCAGCTATTTTGCCATGGTCGTTGCAACAACGCGCTTTTAATAGCAAAATCATCGCCAGAGATAAATCTCTCAACACTACAGTCGTGCCTTTAAGTTTTATCCAAAATACTAGAGTACCCAGGATGGAGAGCAAAATTGACTTGAGTAAACAGTATGCGAGTAAGGCAGACGCACTGCAGGGTCTAAAAACATACCCGTATCTTGAGCGCACTAATATGCACGCCAATCTCCAAGAGATTATCCAGCAAGATTTAAGCAATGTGTTCACTTATAGCGCTCTCAAATTCCAACCTTTCAGTCCTTTGAATACCAGTAAACCTAGAATTTTGAGCCCTTTTGGTGCCAAGCAATCTTTTCTGTTCAAAGGGGATTTGCTGGGTGAATCTCTACATTCAGGCACAGATTTCTTTGGCAAGCATTCCAAAGTCATTGCGAGTAATGAAGGGCGTGTGGTCCTGGCAGAGGAGATGCAAAGTTATGGCAAAGGCGTTCTAGTCTCCTATGGTCTAGGCTTACACGCGCTCTATGGGAGTCTCTCATCTGTAGCAGTGAGAAAAGCAGATTTAGTTAGCGCGGACAGTGTTTTGGGCGTGAGTGGTAAAAACTCTACGAGCAAGTTTGATCATGTACACTTTGAAGTTTTAGTGCAAGGTGTATCAGTGCGTCCACGAGAATGGATGGACGCGGGGTTTATCCAGCGCTTTAATGATGTGTTGCGTCAAGCACAGCGGCGTATCCAAGAACAAAGGTAAGCTGAGTGTTGCAAACTAGGCAGAAACAGGTGCGTTGCTTTGAATTGAGCAAAGCGCACAAGGATCAGTATCTCAATTTCATTCACAAAAATGCTCCTCTCCTGCAGGATTACCTACTCTTATTCAAAGCTCCTCCTGAAATAGAAGTGTTAGAAACCTTAGAACACTATGGACTTGCCTACAGCATTAGCACGAAAGAGCTCAAAGGTAAAAATAGCGATCAAATCGTGATTTACGAAGCCACTCAAGCCTTAAGCGTTGTAGAGCCTAAAGCTCCGTTAACTGAACGGGTGCAGATTTTCGAACGGCATATCCGTAGTGGTGAAGAAATTGACAGCACTGCTAGTCTAATTTTTTTAGGCAATATTAACCATGGGGCCAAGATTGTTTCAGAGCAGAATATTAGTATTTACGGGCGTTGTGAAGGGATCATCATTTGCATGGGGGCGTGTATGGTGCTTAAAAATGTGTATTCTTCTCATATCACATTTCAAGGGCAAATCTTGAGCGATACCTTGATTGAGCGTATTAATGAGAATGAGAAGTTAAAATTGATAACAAAAAATGACGATATAATTCAGATAAAGGATATTGTATGAATGAGAGAACTATCGCAAGAAGCGTCGAGGTGGTTGGGATTGGCTTGCATAAGGGTGTGCCCGTTAGAATGGTTTTAGAGCCTTTAGAGGCAGGGCGGGGTATTGTTTTTGCTCGTTCGGATTTGCAAGCTCAGATGCCCTTATCGCACGAGAGTGTGGTGGACACGACCATGGCAACTACTCTAGCTGCCCCAGATAATCCTAAGGCGCGTATCTCTACCGTAGAGCATCTGCTCTCGGCCGTGAGTGCTTATGGGATTGATAATCTTAAGATTTCTGTCGATAACGAAGAAATTCCCATTATGGACGGCTCTGCGATTGCTCATTGTATGCTTTTGGATGAAGCAGGGATTGTAGAGCTGGACACCCCCAAATCTTTCATGCGTATCACTCAGGAGGTGGAAGTTAGAGATGGTCCTAAATTTGCTAAGATCAGCCCGAGCTCTTCTCTCTCTTTTGATTTTGGCATTAATTTTGCCCATCCTATGATTAGAGAGCAGCGTTATTATTTTGAGTTTTCAAGACAGCAGTATAAAGAGCAGATCGCTAGGGCGCGCACCTTTGGTTTTTTGCAGGAGGTGAATTATTTGCGTTCCATCGGGCTTGCTAAGGGTGGAAATTTAAATAATTGCATTGTACTCGATGAGCACAGCATTGTAAACAAAGAAGGCTTGCGCTACGAAGAAGAGTTTGCGCGCCATAAGATTTTAGACGCGATGGGAGACTTAGCCTTCTTGGGTAAGGGGGTTATTGGTGCATATTGCTCTTACATGGGAAGTCACAAACTCAATGCTATGCTTGTAAATAAGGTTTTAGAGGCACAGGCCTATGAAGTGGTGCATCTATCTCCCTCTCCTCAAAGGCAAAGTGTCGCGTCTGGAGAAATGGCGGTGGCTTACAACTAATTTGGGGTTTGTTGGTGCGGTGTGTGCTTGTGGTGCTGGCTCTGCAGCGCCCTGTGCAAATGGGTGTTTATGTCGAAAACGAGTTGGTCTACTCCGTGTATTCCACACAGGGCACAAGCGTTGCGCTTGCGAGTTTATTTGCACAAGTTTCTAGGTGGCTGGCGTGCGCGGGGTGTGCGTTGCGCGCGATTTACTACGCCACCGGTCCAGGAAGTTTTACAGCCATGAAGTTGACTCATGTTTTTGTGCACACGCTCGCGATCACAAAGGGTCTTAGACTCTATGGAGCTCTTGGATTCGTGTTTAATGCCTATCGTCCCATCAAGGCGTTTGGTAAGAGCTATTATCTTTATCATCGGGGTCAGATTGTTCTTAGGCCCTTAGAAAATCCAGAAGTGCGCGCCATGCGTTTACCTGTTCTGCTCGATCCTAGCCTATTTAGTGCAGAGTCCAAACCTTTGTATCTTTTGTCCCCTGTTTAGGTAAAAAACACAATATTAAGCTATAATGTAGCATCAAAACTTAGGAAGTGATTTGGTTGTTAGTGTGCCTGCTACAAGCGCGAACTTGGGACCGGGGTTTGATTGTTTGGGGCTTAGTTTGAATCTCAGAAATCGCTTCAGTGTAGTGCCCTCTGTTTTTACGAGCATTAAAATTCAAGGTGAGGGTGAGGGCTTTTCTAAATTTTTGGTCGATAATATCTTTGTCAATTTGTTTAAGAATGCGCTCCAAAAACGCGGCGTCCAACAAAATTTTGAGTTTTTGTTTCACAATGCTATTCCTATTTCTCGCGGATTGGGCAGTAGCTCTGCGATTATAGTGGGGGCTCTAAGTGCCATTCATCATTATTTAAATGGTCATATCAACAAAGAAGAAGTGCTACACGCCAGCTTGTTTTATGAATCCCATCCAGACAACATCACTCCAGCAGTCTTTGGGGGATTTAATATTGCTACGACAGAGAGGCTCCCTGGCGAGGATTTTCAGAGGAGCAAGAAGAAAGTATACCATTTACGCACTTCTATTCCCAGCTATCTCAAGGCAGTGATCGTGATTCCTCCTCATACAATTTCTACAAAACTCTCGCGTCAAGCTTTACCTAAACGCTGCAGTTATGCTGACGCCACCTACAACCTCGCGCATGCGAGTTTGATGTGCATGGCATTTGCACAGGAAAAATGGGAGGTGCTAAAGGTGGCTTCTAGGGATCGCTTGCATCAGGATAAGCGTATGAAACTCTACCCCGTACTGTATGGCGTGCAGAGGATGGCACTGGAATGTGGTGCGTTGATGAGTACGCTCTCAGGAAGTGGTTCGTCGTTTTTTAATATGTGCTATGCTGAAGATGCGAGAGCATTGCAAGCTAGGTTGCAGGGCAAGTATTCTAATTTTAGGGTTTTGTCTTTAGACTTTGATAATCAAGGAGTGCAGATTGAAAGCTAGCGTCTTTTATTCTAAAAACGCGGTGCGCACTTGCGTATGCTGCAGGGCGCGTTTGAAGCAGGTAGAGTTGTTGCGCTTTAGCGTGAGAGAGGGTAGAATTATTGTATTTCAAGGAAGTGGGCGTAGTTTTTATTTGTGTGGCGCATGTTTGCATGTTAAGCATGTTGATAAGCAGGTCTTAAAGGTTAAACATACCCCCAAAAATAAACACTACATCCAGGCATGGTTAGAGGAGGTGCGCGCGTCATGAGTGGCATTGCATTGAAGGATTTTGTTTTGGAATTGGGTCGGACAGATGTGAAAATGGTAATCGAGGAGGCTAAGGAGATTGGTTTAAATCTTAAAACCACTTCTAGTTTGGATGAGGAAACGGCTGCTAAGCTCTACGATTTTATCACGAATAAGGTGAATGCTCGTATGCCTAAGAGCACCTCGAAAGTTCCCCCCACCAGCAAGGCAAAAGCGCAGACAGACCCACAACCAGAAATGGCTCCCCCCACTCCTCAAGAGGAGTCTGTGGTATCTCCTGTTCCAAAAACTCCGCGGCGTGCGCCTAGAAAACGCAGTATTGAAATTGTCAGCACAGGACAGAGCGCGCCCAAACCTCCCACTCCACAACCGCCCAAACCCGCCCCCACCACGCCCTTAGAAGTAGTGATCAAAGTCGATCCCCCTGCTCCTAAGAGCACTCCAGAAAAAGAAGAGGCTACCCCTCCCCCAGCACCTACCCTCATTATTGCAGAAAGTGTATCCGCAGAGCCTCCTGCTCCATCTAAAGAACCCAATGCTCTCTCCAAAAGAACACGCGGAATCCGCATTGTCAAACGCACCGATCAGGAAGAAGCAGCTTTAGCTAGAGCGGCCTTAGCCTCTATGATGAGCCAAAAAGAGCCCAGTGAGAAAAAAGCTAAGAAATCTTCTAAGACCAAAAATGTGGCCAAGCCCAGTCCTAAGAGTCGCGCTCAAAGGTTGGATTTCTCTCAAAATCGAGACTTCCACGATCTTTATGAGGATGAGCAAGATGAGATTGTTCTCTTTGACTTCCATGCCCAAGATTTGGAGTCAAAGGAAGAAGCTCCCCCCCGGGCAATTGCTGATAAAGTGAAAATTCAGCGTAAAACCCCATGGGTGAATGAGGGAGGAATTCGCCGTTCCAGCCGCAAAAAACGCGTTTATCGCAGCGATAATGCCCAGAAAAGCGTGCAGAGCACTATTAGCATTTCTGAAGAGGTGCGGGTATATGAGTTTGCTCAAAGTGCCAATCTCAATCTTGCCGATGTGATCAAAACCCTCTTCAATTTGGGCATGATGGTTACCAAAAACGACTTCTTGGATCGCGATGCCATCGAAATTTTGGCCGAAGAGTTTAAATTAGAAGTGCAGATTGAGAGTGCACAGGTCTTCATCGAAGAAGAGAGCGCACAAGCCCTAGATGATCTGGCCGAACGCCCCCCTGTGGTAACCATCATGGGGCATGTCGATCACGGGAAAACCTCCTTACTAGATAAAATCCGTAACCAGCGCGTGGCTGTGAGTGAAGCGGGGGGTATCACTCAGCACATCGGGGCTTATATGGTGCAAAAAAACGACAAATGGATCTCCTTTATCGACACCCCCGGACATGAGGCGTTTAAGGAAATGCGCGAACGCGGGGCGAAGGTTACTGACATCGCGATCATCGTAATCGCTGCAGATGATGGAGTCAAACCCCAGACAGTCGAAGCGTTCAAGCAGGCTAAAGACGCAGGCGTGCAAATTATCGTGGCGATGAATAAAATCGATAAAGAAAATGCTAATGTGGACAAACTCAAAGCCGAGTGTGCAGAATTAGGTTTCAACCCGCGCGATTGGGGCGGGGAGTTTGAATTTATCCCTATCTCGGCTAAAACCGGACAGGGCATTGACACCCTTTTAGAAACGATTTTAATTCAAGCTGAGATCATGGAATTGCAGGCCTCAGCCAGCGCACAAGCAAGGGCGATAGTCTTAGAGGGCAGTGTGGAAAAGGGACGGGGCGCGGTAGCTACTCTTATCGTGCAGCAGGGCACGCTTAGAGTGGGTGATGCGGTGGTGGCCGATATTGCCTTTGGCAAGATCAGGACTATGACAGACGATCAGGGCAGAGCGGTTAAAGAACTCAAGCCCTCACAGGTGGCTCTCATCACGGGTTTAAGCGAAGTGCCTATGGCGGGCTCTACTTTGATTGCTGTAGAAAGTGAAAACACCGCGCGCTCTTTAGCGCATAAAAAAGCGACCTACTTGCGCCAAAAAGCTTTAAGCAAGAGCACAAAGGTGCATATTGATGAGCTCACATCTATGGTGGCGACTAAAGAACTCACCCAGATTCCTATTGTACTCAAGGCGGACACACAGGGAAGTTTAGAGGCAATCAAACACAGCCTCTTGGCTCTCAATAATGAGGAGGTGGGTATCCATATCCTGAATGCAGGTGTGGGAGGTATCAGCGAGAACGATTTAAGCTTAGTAGGTAATAATCCTCACGCCCTCGTGTTGGGCTTTAATATCCGTCCGACGGGCAATGTGCGCGCGCGGGCTAAGGAATTACGCGTAGATATTAAAACCTATAGCGTGATTTACGCGCTTTTGGACGATATGAAAGCCCTTGTAGGGGGCTTGATGAGCCCAGTGGTGCAGGAGGAAGACACCGGGCAAGCCCAAGTGCGCGAAACCTTTGTGATCCCCAAAGTGGGCACAATCGCTGGGTGCATGGTAGTCGATGGGGTGATCAACAAGGGAATCAAGGTGCGCTTGATTCGTGAGGGCGTAGTGGTGCATGTGGGCAAAATCATCTCTCTCAAACGCTTTAAAGACGATGCTCAAGAGGTGTCTAAGGGCTATGAATGCGGAATCATGCTAGAGCGTTATAATGATGTGCGCGTGGGTGATGTCTTTGAAAGCTTTAGAGAAATCCAAAAGGCGAGGGTACTCTAATGGATAGCGTGCATGCCAAGCGCCTTGATGCTGGACTATTAGAATATATACAAGAGGCTTTAAGCGCGCTGGACGATCCTAGATTGCATGGGATCACCCTCACACGCGCCCACTGCTCTAGGGGGAAATACCACGCCCATGTTTATTTTGATGCCCAAGCACTTGATACCCAGACCCAAAAAGAAATCTTTCACGCGCTTAAAAAAGCTACTCCTTTGCTGCGCGCGCATGTCTTGCAGGTGAGTGGGTGGTTTAAATGTCCTAAATTTAGCTTCCATATCGATGAAAGCCTAGAGCAAGAACGACGCCTAGAAACCCTCTTTAAGGCCATTGCTAAGGAGTCTTGATGCTAGAAGATTTAGAGCCTCTTTTAGAAGCCACGCTCCAGAGCATCGACTGCACGCTTTATGATGTGACTTTACTAAAAGAAAACCAGCGCGATATTTTGCGCATTAGTATTAAATCCCTTAAAGGTCCTACAACCCTGGACACATGCCAAGAGGCGAGTTTGCTCATCTCTCCTCTGCTAGATGTGCACGCTAGCATGCCCGGGGCTTACTCTTTGGAGGTAAGTTCTATGGGATTAGAGCGCACCTTGAGTAAACTTAGACATTTTGAACTCTCTATAGGCGATTTGGTAGAAGTGCGCACAAGTCAAAACGAACGCTTTAAGGGGGTAGTGCAAGGGGTGGAAGGGGATGAAATTACATTTACAATTCAAGACACATCAAAGCGTATTCCCCTGGCACAGATTAAAAAAGCCAAGAGCGTATTTGAGTTTGGGGAGACTTGAATGCTCAGAAGCCCGCAGATCATTATCTAACCCCTCTACATCTAGAGTACCCTTCGTTGTTTTTGACCATGAGACGATGATAGAGAGTGCTAAGGCGGGTTGTTGGCGAGTAAAACTTGGAATTGCCAAGTATTCTCGCTGAAGACAAGCGTTTATACGTGGGTTGATTGTTTATAAAAACAGAATAAAAGTTTGTGTTCGTGGCAGTGGGTGAGCAAGTTCAGCACACCACCAAATTCTCGAGCAGACTTAGCTCCGTGGATAACAAAATATTCCATGGGTAATTTCTTAAGCCCAACTTCAAAACCCACACCCTCAAAGGCACGAACTACCTCTTCAAGTGAATAATCACAAACAGGATAGCTCTCTTGGGTTCTGATGATTTCTTTGCGCTGTGCCCAAAAGGGATTTTCACGATAGCAACCCATGGTGGCAAAGTAAAAACCTTTGTCCTTCAGGATGTTAAAAGACTTTGTCTTTTTACTTTTAGGTCCCTCGGGAAGCCCGTGTAGTACGGGGCTCGTGGAGAGTAATACCCAATAAAATCCGCACTAACTCCG
>NZ_JAERIS010000057.1 GCF_017979425.1 Helicobacter salomonis
TTGATGGCTTGCACCTGTGTGCTAGCCACTTCTCCTAAGCGTAAAGAAGAGTTCAAGCTACTGCGCAAAGAGCGCATAGAGGCTTGCACGCCCTCCACCACTCCGCCAGAAGTTTCTAAAGAGAGAGCACGGCGTGCGGCACTCATGCTCTCTCTAAAGGCATCTAATTGGGGTCTAATCCTAATACTGAGTTCGGTTTGCATGAAATATCACCTTGAAGAAATTCGGAAAGCAAAAGGTGCCCCCAAGGGGGGGCGATCCTATGTTATCTCTTTTTGAGTTTAAGGCTGACCTTAAGCCCAAATACAGAGAATTTAAGGCAGAATGCCCACATAGGATCACGATCATGGTT
>NZ_JAERIS010000058.1 GCF_017979425.1 Helicobacter salomonis
AACCAGGCCATCTTAGAGCAAAACATTGAGGTTAACGACTATGTTGTCAAACTACAAGCCCAAAAGGACGCAGTCACCAAGAAATACAACAATCTAACCAAAAACCCCACTGGCTGTGAGCAGGAAATGGGCGCAATTAAGCGCAGTTTAGAGGTGTTTGGGAATGGAAGATAGTTTGCGTTTTTGCTCTAAATTCTATAGAATGATGGAGCCCGGGAAAACCATATCACCCCCGGGCAGAAAGGAGCGGTCATGCCTAACCATGATCGTGATCCTATGTGGGCATTCTGCCTTAAATTCTCTGTATTTGGGCTTAAGGTCAGCCTTAAACTCAA
>NZ_JAERIS010000015.1 GCF_017979425.1 Helicobacter salomonis
GCTTGAGAATGCTCTTGGGCGCAGTTGAGTGCAAAGAAGAAGGATTGCAATAGGCTAGAAAAGCCTAGTTGTGGGGGGGTATGGGTGAATTGGTTTTTTGGGGGGATTGAAATGGGTTTTCCTTGCACTATTTAGCATACCAAGACAAGATAACGCTAAGTAAGATCGCGGATTTTTTCTAGAATAGCTTGGGCGCGTGTTTGCAGGAAGTAGTCATAGTCTTCAAAAAGGCGCATATCATCGCCTACAATCAAGTGCGTTGCCAAGCCCTCCGCACATTTTGAGTTGCTCTGCTGGTATTTGGGGATATAAACCCGCGGAGGTGTGTCTTTGATGGAACGATTTAAGCGTGCATCGATGCAGGTCATATTAGCGATTGCATCTGCGTTACTTCTAGGGTAGGCATATTTGAGATGATTCTTGGGGAAAAAGTGATGGAGGTTGCGCTTTTGCGCGCTATGTAAAAACAAGTTGTCTAAGATTACCTTGCTATTGTTGTCGAAATTCTTGGGTTCTAAAGTTGCCAAAACACAGAGAACGGCCCGATGTAGAGCATTCCGTGTGCTAAAGCGATCGGTGATTAGAAACTCTTGTGAGAGTTCAAGAGGCAGTTCTTTGTCAAAATCCACGGGTTTCTCTTCATAGATGCGTTTGACGATTTCAAACTGGATGCTTAAATGATCATTTTGAATCTTGCCTAGGAAAGCGGATCGAAAAAAGAGGCGTCGGAGATTGGAAATTTGGCCAGCATTAGGAGATTTGCGCTGACTGAGTACATAGAAATACGCTATGAGCATAAAAAGAGCAGGATCTGACAAAAAGCCAGAAGCAGGGATATTGAGATCATGTTTGAGAAATTGGGCAGCATGTTTGAAACAAGGCGCGATCGCATTCCATCCATTCTGTACCTCCCTAGCACTTAACTTTAAGAGAGCCGGGATAGAAATCTTTTCCTTGAGTGGGCTTGTGATATGGGCACGCAGATGATAGGCGATAAGCTGTAAGATCACCAAAGGTTTTTCAAGGCTGTAATCTAACTTCTCGAGTTCCCCCATGAGGGCTTGGGATCGCTCAATCACATTAAAGCCCTCTAAGGTGACAATGGCCTGACTCTCATCTGTTTCATCGGGAATATAAAATTTAGCGCATAGAATTTCAAAAGTGCTCAGTTTTGTGCCCCCAGTGTTGATACGAGCGAAGATTTCGATGATTTCCTCCAAGGCAGTTTGTGTAATCTCAATGGTAGGGAATAAATAATCTTCAATGTTGTACTTAAAGGCTTCGAACTCCATAGCAGTCTGTTTATCTAGCTGATACTTGTCCTGAATATCCAAGATACTTTGCGTAATCAAGTCATGCGCACTGACCGCTTGGAAGGGGTTCTCCTCTTTGGGGTTTTTGACAAAACAATATTCTCCATTTTCGTTCGCCTCCACCCTAAGCCAAATATCTTTGTAGTTCTCTCTAACCCTAGCACTTTTAGAGATTTGCAGGCCTTTGTAGACCATGAACAATGCCGTGATGCGCTGTTGCCCATCGAGTACATAGTGCGTGTATTCATCCGGATGAGGTCTTCCCAGTTCATAATGCCCAATCTCAGTGCACGCCTGCAATTTCTCCTTAGTTTTCCACAGCACGAAACTGCTCGTGGGGAATCCCCTGAGAATACTATCGATGAATTTGGCCACTTGCTCTTTAGTCCATACAAAATTTCTTTGGAAACGCGGGATTTGAAACTCCCCGTTTTCTAAAAGACGGACAATCTCCCTAAATTTTCTTTCTCCGTGATTACAAATAGGCATGGCTTACTTCTTCAAATTGATGGCTTCTTTAATGAGATCGTCTCCGGTGGTGAAGGCTTTGGCATTCATGGAATAGCCTCGTTGCATTAAAATGAGATTCGTCAAAGAATGCCCAGCATTGACATTGCTGGTCTCCAGGTATTTGTGCATGATCTTGCCAAATTTGAGCTTGCCATCATCGCGATCCCAGCCGATAATTGGATTTCCACTCAAGGGCGCAGCGCGTCCGTTCACCGTCGCATTTTGGATATCAAAGAGATTGCTCCCCACTTTTTTAAGCCCTTGGTCATTGATGAAACTTGCGATTCCCACACGCCCCATGGTCTCTAATGCCCCATTACTGAAGATGAGGTGGATAATTCCGTCATCATCAATGCGCATGTTTTGCAACAAGCCCTTGGGTTTTCCATCTTGGGAGATTTGAAAGATTTTAGAATCTTCATAAGTTACATCGCTAGAATCGTAATCATCACTCTTAGCTAACGAGTAGGTCAAGGGGTTGCCCTTGAAGTCTAGTGTGACAGGGTCAGCCTGGATTTTGCCCGTTTTATCAAAGGTAATCGTTTGGCGCACGGGATTGTTAATAGGAGTTTTATCACGCGTCTCAATGATGGAACTTTCCACATCCCATTTGTCCTGTGAGTTGGGATTCAAGGGGTCTTTGATCTCTGTCATGAAAAAATCGCTTTTTAAGAGATATTTTTGTCCAGCTTTGTCGTAAATCTCTGCAGTGGTGCTGTAAAAGGGAATACGAATCGAGGTGGAATCTCGAGATTCACCCTTTTTTAAGATCGCCCCATTAGCCGTCCAACCTAATTTTTCTGCCATGTGACCTCCAACAGCAATGGTAGCAGTAGGGTCGCTAGGGTTTTTGATTTGCAGGAGCAAATGAGACTGCACATCATTGGGGCTACTCTTGATGACATCCAAATCTAAGTTTGCCTTAGTCTGGAGCAATTTTTTCAAATCCCCCAGAGTTCTAAACTCGTTTTTATCAGGTCCACCCGTGCCGTATTTAAAGGTAAAATCCTGCGCAAGATCGCCCTTGACCACCATGATCTCTAAATTGCGGTGCATGGCCAAATCTAAAGGCTCATTATCGTCATTGGCTAAGGCATTGACATCTTGGTTTAAGAAGCGATTCTGAATCACTTCCCCATTTTCGTCTAAAAAATACTCCTCAGCCGGGCGCACGTGGTTTCTGGGGTTTAAATTAAGACTGAGATTGAGCTTGGTTGTGACCACAGGTTGGTATTGCACATCACGGGGCAAATAAAGGGGAGTGAGCTTGCCTGCTTGCAAGGCCTTGGTCTCTTCTTCTCTGTTGCCTGCTGTTAAAATCCCATTTTTGATTTTGTGCAAATCTACGCCGTAGAGATAGTAACCATGTGAATTGACAATATACCCCTCTGCATCGCGCAAAAAATTTCCATCACGGGTGTAGAAATTTTCCTGAGCTTGCTGGTAACCATCTTTATTGATCTCCATGCTTCCATTTTTATTAGGCCCTACAACAAACCACCCACTTCCCTGATAAGCCATGTTAAATTCTGCATCACTGGGCATGTACTCGCCATCTTTATTAGAAATCGCGTTTCCCCCCGCAGCAGCCCCATAGTTACGATCATTGGCCGTGACCGTATTCCCCCCTAGAGAATCTAAGTGCGAAGCAAAAAGGGATTTAAACTCGGGATTATTGGCACGATAGCCCACAGTGTTGATATTGGCAATGTTATTAGAAACGCTGTCGATGCCAAATTGATGAGTCTTGATTCCAGAATAAGCGTTGAGAATTGTATCATTCATGCGTGCACCTCTGGTGCTTTTGTCGTCGTGTTGGCCAAGTTAGATACGCTATGCACAAGGGGCTTAGCAGGGGTGAGGAGACCCAAATTTTCATGGGATCGTGGCTCTGCACGGGTATTGGACGCGCTGGCAGAGATAGGCGTTTTAAGGGGAGATGTAGGCTCTCGAGCTGGAGGAGTGGTAGAAGCGTTGGGCTTGTCTTCTGGAACAGACTTTTCAAACGAGCTCACATCAGAGTCAACACCCTTTTGAGATGCGTGTGGGGATTGCTTGGGCGCGGTGTCATTAGAATCGGACACCTTCGGAGTAGTGGGAGGAGGGGTGTTCTCCTGCACGAGGTGGGCTAAACTCTCATGTTGTTCCTGATCGTGGCGCGAACTAGGCTTGTCATAAAATTCTAGGGCACTATCCATTGGCAAAACCATATCGCCCATTCTAAGCATGGGTTTGCCCTTGTTAAATACCACACTCTGCACCTCGCCCCTACCAATGCGCGTATGGAGATACTTATTGCTACTGGGGTCCAGATTGTATTCAGCTACAATCTCATAAGTGCCCGGCTTGACAGGTTTGCCCTCTTGATTCAAACCATCCCACTCAAAGTGCACATACCCATACTGACCACTTTTATCTTTCAAAGAGAGGGTGCGCACGAGTTTCTTATTTTGATCAAAGATTTGTACTCCCGGATTGCCCTCAGAAACCTTGATAGGCTGATCGAAATAGAGAGCAAAGGTAACCTTGCCCTTGCCTACATTGATTCCCTTGACATCGGTTTCGGCGATCTTGCCAATCATGGTAACGCTATTGCGCCCAGAAGCCTCTGTCATCAATGCGCTAGCCTTCAGGCTATTGTCCATTCCCTTATCCAAGTGATCGAGAGTTTCCTTGAGTTTGCCCTGGAAATCTTTGAGAGACTGGTTAGTCTGCTTACTGGATTGCATCGCATCGGCCACTTCTTTCATAGTCTTCTTATTCTCTTCTTGCATTTCCACTTGTGTGAGTTGTGCCGTTTGGGTGATGATTTTGTCGGTTTCCATAGGTGCTGTGGGGTCTTGATTCTTGAGTTGCTCTAAAAACAACTTCATGAACGCATCCTTATCTAAACCATTGGCGATCTTGGGCTCGTGTTTTTTCTTCTCCATCGCCGCTTTTGCCCCGGTCACTTCTGCTAAATCAATGGGCATGCCCTTCTCCCGTTGTAGTATAACCCCCATTATACCCTAATCTGCTGATCTTAAGCGTAGAGTCCTGCACTCTTAGATGATTCGGAGGGGGGGGCATTGGTATCCTTAGGTGGCGTGGGCGTGGCGGGCGAATTTTGACTAGGATTGCCTTGAGCCTGTCCTTGTTGTTGCTGTTGAGAATGGCCCGATCCTCCATGCCCTGCGTTATTGTGGGCGATAAAACTCACATCCACATCACTAAAGCCCATTTGGGCTAAATTGTGACGCAACTCATTGTTGTAAGAGGAAAGCAAAGCAGCTACAGGCGCGCTAGAAGCCACGCTCACTTGAATATTCTTACCCACTTGTTGGATTACCACATCCACTTTGCCCAATTTGTCGGGGTGGAGTTCCATGGAAAGTCTGCTAATGGGGGGTTTGAAATTTTGAAGTTCTTGTTTGAGTTCTGTAGCAAAGTTTTTAAGGGTTTCCTTGATCTGGGGGGCTTTGGGCAATTCCTTATCTTGAGTGTGTTGGATGGCCGTGTGGGATGCACTTTCTTTGATTGCCACACTAGATTTTTCTTCCTTGGTCTCTTCTAGGGTTGGCTTGGCAGGGCCGTGCAGGGGTGCATGAGGAGCGTAGATTGAGGGGGGGAACTGCGCAAGAGCTTCCTTGAATGCCTGTTTGATCTCCTTATCATTAGTCTCATTGTCCTTGGGGAGGGTGTGTCCATAAATTTTTTGGGCGTTGACTTTGGCGAGATTCTGTTTCTGTTGGGCCGTAGTCTGTTGCCCCAAGAGTTGGGTTAAAGGGGTCTTGGGAGGAGTGGGAGTCTGTTGTGCAGGTTTAGTCGTGGGTTTTGGCGTTGAATCTAAAACATCTTTGATTTCCTCAGCTTGCTTGGGTGCTGGAGATGTTTCTTTTCCCCCTTTAAGAGTGGACTTGGGTTTTTCCTGCATCTCAAGTAAACTCTGGGTAGGGAGGGTTTTTTCCTTAATTTCTGTTGACCCCTTAGGGGTTTTAGACACTTTCTTTTCATGTTTGAGCTTGCTCAAGCCTAGCTTTTTGGCACTCTCCAGCTTCTGGATGTCTGAGAGCTTGGCATCTTTGGAATTCGAGGGCGCTTTGCCTGATGGTAAATCCTTGTCGCTGAGGGCAACTTTCTGTGCTAAGAGCGCATCTTCAGAGGTCTTTGGAGTGGAATCGGGTAACTTGACCATCTTGGTATCGAGTAAGTGCGCAAGCGGACTTTGGGTAATATCTAGGCTCTGTTTACCCTTTGAAGCCCTCTTGTCTTTAGTAGGCATGTCGGCGGGTAGAGCCTGCTCTTTAGCATGGGGAGAAGACTTTAAAGGCAGAGCGTGCTTTTTGCTATCCCGGGTTTTTAAATCAGCAAGTGCTTTGAGATTATTTTTTTTATTGGATAAAAGCTGTTTGAAAGCATCTTTGTCTTCTAAAATCGCCTTATGTGTGGAGGGGGCCTTGCCCTTACTGGGCGCTTTGGCGGCCTCTAAATTGATAGGGTTGAGCGCCACACCGATCCTTTGTGTTTTCCAATACTACAAGCAAAGATAATACCATGAGCTAAGAGGGGGCGGGGCGTGTTCCCACCATGCCCATCACCACCATTCCTACAAAGAAGCTTCCCTCGATGAAATAGGCAAAGGGATCAAAGCCAATACCCAAAACAATATAAAAGAAAAGCATGGTAAGCATCAAAAGTGGTAACTGTGAATTTTGTTGGAGTCGTTGCCAAAAAATACGCGCGACCACACCCCAAAGTGCGAGCAACACTCCCAGCCCTACAAGACCTTTATGGGCCAGCGTGTTGAAAATCTCGTTATCGTATTTTCCCTTGCAGTCGCTCCCTTCTACACTATGATAAGAGTGTGCCATTGCAATAATTGTGTCCATGTGTTTGCAACGCGCACTTAAGCTCATTCCAAAGAGAGGTGAGAGGCGTACAATGACCAAGGCTTCTTTCCAACGCTCTAGCCGTGCGCCGATGCTTGAATCTGAATTTTTTTGCGCGTAAAGCTTGAGATCATGGCTAAAACTCTCGTGAGCCCATCTGGATATGTGAATCAGTGCGCGATTTTCTAACATCTGTTCCCCCACAAATAATCCGCCCAATACTGCACCAAGTATTAGCATGTAGGGCAGGGAGCGATAGGATTTTTGTAAGTAGAGCACTAGGACTGAGAGAGCGATAAAAGTACAGGCAAAAGCGATCCACGCGCTTCGGGTTGCGCTCATGATCACTACCATAAATCCCAGGAGCAAAGCTCCACTAAAAAACATCCTTTCGGCGCGTTTAGGTGTGTAAAGTGCGTAGATATAGCACCCAAAAATCGCTATAGAGCTCAGGGTAACAAAACCTACTATGGTGCTCCAAGCACTCACGCGTCCTATCCCAAAACCTAGTTTGCCCACCAGCGCGATCACCCCATTGCACGCAGATGCAAGTGCCATGCTATAGAAAATAACCCGTTGGTTGAGCGTAATAGGCACATGGCTTAGACACACTAAGGCCAATACGCCCAATAGATAAATTACAGGCATATTGAGCAAGCGTAAGTTATAGGAGAAGTGCTCTAAACTGCCATCCATAAAGAGATTTGGCAAGACACTTGCAAACATCAACACCCACACCCATACTAGCCACTTGTGCGCACGAGGTAATTGTAAGGAGGGCTTGTACTTGAGATAACAACCCACTGCTCCCAGCGCCAAGACAATCAAAAGAATCTGTGCGAGAGGCTTTTTGAAAGAAGTTAGAAAAAACAGCGCAAAGACTAGAGTGAAAAAGTTCGATGCGCTCACAAAAAGTCTAACGGTTTTTGATTCCCAGGGCTTGGATAACTTCCAAGTAGCGTTCGTGCTGGGTGCGTTTGAGGTACTTGAGCAAATTCCTACGATGTCCTACGAGCTTGAGAAGCCCTAAACGACTGGAATGATCCTTGGGATTGCTTTTTAGGTGAGCGCTTAAATCGCTAATACGCTGACTGAGCAAGGCGATTTGCACTTCACTAGAGCCCGTATCGCCCGCTTGCCTGCCAAACTTGGCAATAATTTCTTGCTTTTTTTCTGCACACAAAGCCATATAAACTCCTAGCTCAAAATTTTAACAATCTTTGATTATATCCTAGAAAAGTGAAATTTTACATGAAAGAGTGTAAAATAAGACCATCCTAACACAAGGGGTATCTAAGAGGCGTGGCGGGCAATAAACCTAAGAATATGCTTAAAAAAGCTTTTCCTTTCTTTAAACATTTGAGTCAGTCTAAAGACCTGACCGTAGTTGCTTTTGTGATCGCCATTTTGGGCATCATCATTGTGCCCCTGCCCCCCTTTTTACTCGATTTTTTACTCACCATTTCTATCGCACTCTCCGTGCTCATCATTTTAATCGGGCTCTACATCACCAAACCCACTGATTTTAGTGCTTTTCCTACTTTACTGCTCATTGTAACCCTTTATCGCCTTGCGCTTAATGTTGCCACTACGCGCATGATCCTCACTGAAGGGTATAAGGGTCCTAGCGCGGTGAGCGATATTATCAGTGCCTTTGGAGAATTCACCGTAAGTGGTAACTATGTGATTGGGACGATCATCTTTAGTATTTTGGTCTTGGTTAACCTTTTGGTAGTTACCAATGGTTCAACGCGGGTAACGGAAGTGCGCGCGCGCTTTGCCCTAGATGCGATGCCAGGTAAACAAATGGCCATTGACGCGGATTTGAATTCAGGATTGATTGATAGTGATGAGGCCAAAAAGCGACGTGCTGCCCTCACCCAAGAGGCAGATTTTTACGGCGCGATGGATGGGGCGAGCAAATTCGTCAAAGGCGATGCGATTGCCTCGATCATTATTACTCTTATTAATATTATCGGGGGCTTTCTGGTGGGGGTGTTCCAGAGGGACATGACCATTGGCTATAGTGCCTCTACCTTTACCATTCTGACCATTGGAGATGGTTTGGTGGGGCAGATTCCTGCGCTCATCATCGCTACGGCTACGGGCATTGTCGCCACACGCACCACCCAGCATGAAGAAGAGAACTTTGCTAGCAAACTCATTACCCAGCTTACCGATAAAAGCAAGACCTTAGTCATCGTAGGCTGTATCTTGTTGCTCTTTGCGAGCGTACCTGGATTGCCTACCTTTTCTTTGGCCTTTGTGGGGAGTTTGTTCTTATTTATCGCGTGGTTAATTTCGCGAGAGGGCAAGGATAATTTATTTGCTAAGTTTGAGAAATGGTTGAGCAAAAAGACGGGACTTGACCTCTCCACCAAAACCACTACACAGGTAGAACAAGCTCCTATCACTCGCCCTCAAAAAAGCGCAGAAGAGATTAAAAAAGAGGAAGAGCAGGCCATTAATGAGGTGCTTAAGATCGAGTTTTTGGAGCTGGCATTGGGTTACCAGCTCATCTCTTTAGCCGATGTCAAGCAGGGGGGGGACTTGTTAGAGCGCATTCGAGGTATTAGAAAAAAGATTGCCAGCGATTATGGCTTTTTAATGCCTCAAATCCGCATTAGGGATAATCTTCAACTGCCTCCCACGCATTATGAGATCAAACTCAAGGGGGTGAGTATTGGGGATGGAAATGTGATGCCCGATCGCTTTTTGGCGATGAATACCGGTTTTGCGGGTAAGGAGATTGAGGGTATCCCCACTAAAGAGCCCGCTTTTGGTATGGACGCGCTTTGGATTGAGCCTAAGGATAAAGAGGAAGCGATCATTCAGGGCTATACTATTATTGACCCCTCCACGGTGATTGCCACACACACCAGTGAACTCGTCAAAAACTACGCTGAGGAATTCATTACCAAAGATGAGGTCAAGTCGCTTTTAGAGCGCTTAGCCAATGACTATCCGGCCATCGTGGAGGAGGCCAAAAAAATCCCTACTGGAGTAATTCGCTCCGTCTTGCAGGAGCTTTTGCATGAAAAAATCCCCATCAGGGATATGCTCACCATTTTGGAAACCATCACTGACATCGCCCCCAGTGTGCAAAATGACATCATGATTTTAACTGAGCAGGTGCGTGCACGCCTCTCCAGGGTGATCACCAATATTTTTAAGTCTGAAGATGGCACGCTTAAACTACTCACCTTAGGCACAGCCACCGAGCAGTTTTTACTAAACAAGCTCAAAGATCAAACATCAGGGAAATTCCTTCTTTTGAACGCAACTGAAATGCAACAACTCATCGAGAGTATTTCTGCAGAATCGATGAAAATTTTACAAAGGGGGATCGCTCCGGTGATCTTAATTGTCGATCCGGAGTTGCGTCGCCCCCTTTCTACAAAGATGGAACAATTTAAAGTCGATATTGTGGTCTTAAGCCATGCCGAATTGGATACTAATGCTAAATACGAAGTGCTAGGCACAATTAATATTAATTTTTAAGGAACATGCATGCAGGTCTTTCACTTATCTCACATCGATTTAGACGGTTATGGTTGCCAGTTTGTCAGCCGTCATTTTTTTGAACACATTACTTACTACAATGCCAATTATGGTAAGGAGGTGTCTGCAAGACTCAAAGAAATCATCACTGCCCTTAACAGACAGAATGCGCAAAAGGCACTAATTTTGGTAACAGACTTGAATTTGACTTTAGGCGAGGCGGAGTTTTTGCAAAAAGAGAGCGAAGCATTGCGCTTGCAGGGCAAAGAGGTAGAAATTTTACTCTTAGATCATCACATCACAGGACAGGATGCCGCACAGGCATATTCTTGGTATCATTTAGATGTGGACAGAAGTGCTTCCAAGATCACTTTTGAAACCCTAAAGGAACGTTATAAACCTTTACAGGAGGGCACGCTTGAGAAACTCACCCCAATGGTGGAGATGATCAACTCGGTGGATATTTGGCAAGAAGAGGGTTTTGGGTTTGAGCTGGGCAAGGTGTGCATGCGCATGATTGCCAGCACGCACGAGCTCAATCGTTTCATGTTTGATGTGGAGCATCGCGCTTATAAATTTGCTTTGTTAGATCATGTGCCCCACTACATTCACCAAGATAAGGGTGCCGTCTTGTTTGACAATGATCTCTTTAGGTTAAAAAAGATCGCCCTAGGAGGTGAACCTGATCAAGAGACAATGGATAACATCGCTTCCAACGCGCAGGTATCTCTACTCTCACAGAAAAAAGAAGCTTGTAGTGTGCTATGCGAGGGTAAAAAGGGTTTTTTAAGCTATTCTATGGGGGGTATTAGTGTGCTGGCTAACCTCTTTTTGCGCGAAAACCCCGAGTTTGATTTTTACATCGATGTGAGTTTTAGAGGCAGCGTGAGTTTACGATCCAATAACAAATGTGATGTAAGTAGCATAAGTAAACAATATTTCAATGGGGGGGGGCATAAAAATGCCAGCGGAGGTAAAATTGAGGGTTTTAAAGAAAGTTTTAGCTATTATGACATTAAGGAACAACTGGAGGGGGTCTTCGCACGAGAAATCGAGGATGGTTCCGATGGTTTTTTTGCCAATCGGTTTGTGTTTTAGCCTTAGCGAAATCATATAAAAATATAAAGGAATGTTCATGAGGTCATTGTTTGTCGCTTCTTGTTTGTCCTTGGCCCTGATAACGGGGTGCACTACTTACAGCGTAAGTCCCGAGCAGGTGTCTAAGTACAATAATGGTGTAAAAGTGCTTACCTCCAATCAGCCGCATTCTAAGGTGCAGGTAGAAGTCGCACAGAAAAAACTCAAGGGTGTGGATAATCCTCCCTTGGTACTCTATGTGGGAGCGCAGCTCACAGAGGGTGAGCCTTTGGAGTTTGATAGCACTCATGTCAGCGTGACTGAGGGGCAACGGGAGCTACCCGTGCTCACTTTTAGCCAAATGCTCAAGTCCAGTTACGACTTTGACCCCGTGTTGCAAAAGTTTAACATTGCTGTGCCCTCCACTCCAATCACCTCAGATAATTTCGCTTCGCCTGCATTTTACTACGGGCAGGGGGCTTTCTTGGCCTATGATATGATGTTAGGCACTCCCTTTATGATGATGGATGACGCGCAAACCCAGGCGATCATGCAAGATGAGCGCCAAGCTTTCAAAATCATGGCGATTAACTATCTCAGACGCTCTACGCTTAAACCCGATGGTAAAGCTAGAGGCGGTTTTATTATCGTCGATCCCAAGCACATCACCCCGGGCACTTTACTGGTTAAGGTGGCTCTCAATGATGATGTGCACACCTTTAAGATTGACATCAAGTAGGTTCTTTGCAGACTCTGTACGCTCTTTTAGCCCAGGTTTCTAGCGTCACCACTCTTAAAGGTTTGGAAGATCTGCGTTTACAAGCTTTGGGCAAGAAGGGCTTGCTCACTCAAGAGTTTGCCCAGCTTAGAAACTTAAGTGGGCAGGAAAAAGCTCAAAGAGCCCAAGAGCTTAATCAGTTTAAAGAAGCTTTTACCCATGCCCACACCCAACAAAAGCAAACCCTGCAGGCTTTAGAGTTAGAAGCTCAATTAAAATCTGAGAAAATCGATCCGAGTTTAGCTAACACCCACTTTGGCACAAGTCTAGGCCACCCACTCAACTATACCAAGAATCGCATTATTGAGTATTTCACCCAATTGGGCTTCAAATTACATTTGGGAGCATTGGTAGAAGAGGAGTTTTACAACTTTGAAGCGCTTAACATGCCTGCCTACCACCCCGCGCGTGCCATGCAAGACACCTTCTACTTTAAAGACCACAAGCTCCTACGCACCCACACCTCCCCCACCCAAATCCACGCCATGCAAACCCAGAAACCCCCCATTAAAATGATTGGGGTAGGCCCCACCTTTAGGCGTGATTACGACACCACCCACACTCCCATGTTCTCCCAAGTAGAGGGATTGGTGGTAGATGTTAAGGACAGAGTGCATTTTGGGCATCTCAAACAAGTCCTAGAAGATTTTCTGTACTATCTTTTTGGGAATATTCGCGTGCGTTGGCGCGCAAGCTTTTTTCCCTTTACAGAACCTAGCGCAGAGGTAGATATTAGTTGTGTATTTTGTGCTCAAGAGGGGTGCAAGGTATGCAAGCATACGGGCTGGCTGGAGATTTTAGGAGCGGGGTGCGTGCATCCGGGTGTTTTTGAACATGCAGGACTGGAGAATGTAAGTGGATATGCCTTTGGGATGGGGATTGAGCGCTTAACCATGCTCACATGTGGAATCAACGATCTAAGAAGTCTTTTTGAAACTGATTTGAGATTACTAGAGGCTTTTTAATGTTGTTAAACACCTATGCTTTAGACGATTTTTTAGAGGGCGGTTTGCCCGATGTATCCACTCTGTGCGCAGATTTGAGTCGCATTGGCCTAGAGGTTGAGAGCGCAACCTCTTTTGAATTGCCTTCTCAAGTAGTGGTGGGGCAAGTCTTGGAATGTGTCAAACATCCCGATGCCACCAAACTACATGTGTGCCAAGTGGATGTCGGCTCTGAGGTCTTGCAGATTGTGTGTGGGGCTGAAAATGTCAAAGTCGGGCAGTTTGTCGCTGTGGCATTGATTGGAACACATTTGCCAGCGTGTAACCTCAGTATACAAGCGAGTACATTAAGGGGTATTCAGAGCTTTGGCATGCTCTGCTCGAGTGTTGAGCTGGGTTTGCCCAAGCTCTATGAAGGAATTTTGATCCTAGATGGCAGTTTGAATAGAAATGAGCCCTTAGAACTGGGCGCACCCCTTAGAGATTTGCCCTTTTTTGCAGGCACTCTCTTAGACATTGCGATCACGCCTAATCGCGGAGACTGCTTGAGTGTGCTAGGCATTGCGCGCGAAATTAGTGCACTCTATGCTCTGCGTCTCAAATCTCCCCCCAACCTCCCTTATACTCCCCTAGAAAACCTTCCCAGCCTCCCCCCTACTAAGTCCCTCCCCTCTTGCGCGCTACACTATGGCATGCTGGACTTGGATACACACTTTTTACCCCTAGAGATTGCCCTCACTCTTGCCTTGCAACACTCTTTGCAAGAGAGTTGGATCGCCAATCTCTTAGAGTATAGCACCTATATTAGTGGGGTGATCTTGCAAGCCTACCCTGTTACATCCCTAGAAGTGTGTGTAGACACACAGGGATTTTTACAAATCAGACACGCCAACAATATCCTAGCTACCCTTGGGGTAAGCTCCCCAATCCCGCCCCCTGCAGGTCCCTATCTACTAGAGGCGAGCTTTATAGACCCTAGCCATTTATGCCAATGCTTGCACCTTCACCCCCAACAAGCCACGCTCTCCCTCACTCATCGCACTCAACGCGGGAGTAATCCGCGGGTGCAAGAGGGTTTAGAGTGGTTAGCCTTTTTGCTGGTACGCTTTTACCCTGAGGCCAAGCTACGAGTTGGCGCGTCCATGAGCACCTTCACCTCTCCAAGCCTCAGCTTCACTCTTACAGAAATCGCCCATATTCTAGGGACAAATATTGGTTTCAAACAAGTGCGTGCCATCTTAGAGAGTTTGGGTTTTGGGGTGAGCGTGCTAGAGGACACACTCATGACCCAAGTGCCCTCCTATCGCCACGATATCAAGGGTGTTCACGACATCGCAGAGGAGATCTTGCGCTTTTTGGGCATTGACAACACTCCCAAAGCCATTTTACACACCACAGAAGCCAGTAGTGCCAACCCTCACCACGCCCGCTATCGCTTTGAGAGGAATCTAGCCACAAAAGCTCTAGCCCTGGGCTTTAAAGAGGTAGTGCACTACCTCTTTGCCAAAAGAGAGAAATTAGAGGTGCTAGGCTATCCCATCTTGCAAGAAGACCTAGACTTACTCAATCCTATCAATGCCGATCTCAACACCTTACGCACTTCTCTAATCCCCGGACTCTTAGAGGCTACCACGCACAATAAAAACTTAGGCTTTAAAAGCATTGCTTTGTTTGAGCTAGGGAGTGTCTACAACGCCCAGCGCGAGGAGAGAACCAGCCTAGCTTTTTTAGCCAGCGGGCTTAAAACCCTCCCCCACTACCCCCACCCTAAGGGGCAGGCGTGGGATTTTTATGCCTTTGCGCACGCGATTTCCAGCATTGTAGGGGCTTTCAACCTGGAACCCATTGCTTTAGATCAAGCCCAACCCTATTTGAGCACCACCTACCACCCCTACCAGAGCGCGTGGATGGTGCAGGAGGGGCGCAAAATCGGGGTTCTGGGCGCGATCAACCCCATCTTAGTCCAAAAAGACGACCTGCTAGAGGGCTTTATTGCCGAGATCGATCCTGTATCTTTACACCAAAAGCCCTACAAGGCTCAAGAGTTTTCCAAACTCCCCACCAGCTTTAGAGATTTGACGATTGTGCTCCATAAAAACTGCCTTTTTGCCTCCCTAAAACAACGCCTCCAAGAAGCGCATATTCCTCACTTAAAAGAAGTTTTTCCTTTGGACATTTATACAGAAAATACCGAGCAGATCGCCCTGAGCGTGCGCTTAAAAATCCAGTCCCAGGAGGCTTTGACTGATGCGCAATTGCAGGCTGTAACAGAGCAGACTCTAAGCATCCTAGAGCGCGATTTTAATGCCAAGCTCAAACATTGATGCTGCACATCGCCCCCGCCCCCGCCTTTAATCTGATCTTGGAACACCTGCCCGCAGACAAGTCTTTAAGCCACCGCGCGCTCATTTTTGCTCTTTTTTGCCAAAAACCCTGCTTTGTGCAAAACTTGCTCATGGGTCAAGATTGCCTAAGCACACTTAACATCGCTAAAGCACTAGGCTTAAGAGCACACAAACACGCCCTTAACGCTCTCAAGCTCACCCCCCCTAAACAATTTTTACATTTTAACGAGCCCTCTAAGCCCCTAAATTGTCGCAATTCGGGCACAACCATGCGCCTTTTTAGCGGATTACTTAGCAGTAGTCGGGGCCAAAAAAACCACTATGTCTTAGTGGGCGATACCTCTTTGAGTAAACGCCCTATGGGACGCGTGATCGTCCCCTTGCAGGCGATGGGCGCACACATCCATGCAAGAGCACAAAATCTAGCTCCCTTGAGTATTGTAAGCGCACCCTTACAGGGTACGCAGTACATAAGCCCCATTGCCTCCGCACAGGTCAAAAGTGCGATCCTGCTTGCTACGCTCAATGCCAAAACCCCTACCACATTTAGCGAGCCGCATTTAAGCCGCGATCACACTGAAAGAGGCCTATTGGTTTTGGGTGCACCCCTAAAAATCACCCCAAAAAGCCTACACCTAGAACCGCTACAAAAACCCCTAGAGTCTTTCTCTTGGAGCATCCCTGCCGATCCCTCAAGCGCGTTTTACTTTGCTCTAGCAGTCGCCCTAGTGCCTCAAAGCGCGGTGTTATTAAAGAATGTCCTACTCAACCCCACACGCATAGAAGCCTTTAAAATCTTAGAGCAAATGGGCTTGCATGTGGAGTTTCACTTACACACCCAAGAGATCGAACCTGCGGGGACTATTTATGTGGAACATCGCCCCCTCAAAGCCCTTGAGATCAAAGACAATATCCCCTTTTTGATTGACGAATTGCCCGCTTTGGCAGTGGCCATGGCTGTTGCAAGGGGTATAAGCGTGGTAAAAAACGCCCAAGAATTGCGTGTCAAAGAAAGCGATCGCATCGCCACTACTTTAAGTAATTTAGCCAAAATGGGGATAGAATGCCAAGCCAGCGAAGATGGTTTTAGCATTAAAGGGGGGTGTCTTAAAAGCCCCCAAGAGCCCCTAGAGAGCTTTGGGGATCACCGCATCGCTCTAAGTTTTGCTATAGCTTTGCTAGCTTGTGGGGGGAGTCTGAAAAACACAGAGTGCATGGCAGTTTCTTTCCCCAATTTTCAAGAGATTTTAGGGCGCATTGCCCCCATTAAGGACATTTATGCAAGTGAAAATGGCTAAGAATTATGGCTTTTGTTTTGGCGTGAAGCGCGCCATTGAGATTGCCCAAAAGAATAAAGATAGTCTCACACTAGGTTCTCTCATCCACAACCCAAAGGAAATCAAGCGCCTAGAGCAGGATTTTAATGTGCGCGTGCAAGAGGATGTTAACACGATCGAGCCCAATAAAAGCGTGATTATCCGCACGCATGGCATCCCTAAAAACGACCTGGCCCAGCTCAAAGATAAGGGAGCGCATATCATTGATGCCACCTGCCCCTATGTAATCAAACCCCAACAAATTGTAGAAAAAATGAGCGCACAGGGGTATCAGATCGTGCTTTTTGGGGACGCAGATCACCCGGAAGTCAAAGGGGTTATTAGCTATTCGAGTACACCTCCTCTAGTGGTGAGTTCTTTGGAGGAATTGCAAGATCAGGGCTTGGCTAAAAAGGTTGCTTTAGTATCCCAAACCACCAAACAAACCCCCAAACTCCTAGAGATCGCCAGCTTCCTCATCGCGCGTTGTGCAGAGGTGCGTATTTTTAACACCATCTGTAACGCCACCTTTGACAACCAAGAAGCAGTTAGAGAACTCAGCCAAGAGGTGGATGTGATGATTATCGTGGGAGGCAAGACCTCTTCTAACACCAAGCAACTTTTTCACATTGCCAAAGAATTTTGCCCGGATAGCTACTTGGTGGAGGATTTCAACGATCTCAACCCCCAGTGGTTTAGCGGTAAAAAGCTCTGTGGGATCAGCGCGGGGGCTTCTACTCCCGATTGGATCATTGAAGGGGTGCGTCAAAGCATCGTAAGGTTTTGAACGCTATGAATCCCTATAGCACCCAATGCATTGATCAAAGCGATATAGAGGCTGTGGTGCAGGCTCTTCAGAGCGCACACCTAGCACAGGGCCCTTTAGTAGAAGAATTTGAAAAAGCCATGGCCACTTATTTGGGCGTTGCACATGTGCTGGCGTGTAATAGCGCCACTTCTGCACTGCTGATGGCCTACCAAGCTCTAGGGTTGGCAAAACATGATGCAATCACCACCCCTATTAGCTTTGTAGCCACGACCAACATGCTCTTAGCATGCCAGGCTATGCCACTATTTTGCGACATTGGGACAGATGGTAATCTGAACCCCGTGCTCTTAGAAGAAACCTACCGCGCGCATCCACAAAGAGAACGCGTTAAAGCAGTGGTGAGTGTGGACTATGGAGGGCGGAGCGTGGACGTACAGGCTATCAAGGAGTTTTGCGCGCGCTATGGATTGTATTTTATTTCAGATAGCTCACACGCACTTGGGGGGACTTATAGGGGGCAAAAGATTGGAAGTTTAGCTGATGCCACGATTTTTAGTTTGCACGCGATCAAGCCCATCACCACCGCTGAAGGAGGGATCATTGCCACGCATGACAGCGCACTTTATCATAAACTCAAATTACTGCGCGCGCACGGGGTGGAGAATCAGGGTTTTGATGTGGAAGTGCACAATTATGGCTATAATTTTAGAATGAACGAATTGCAGGGAGCATTGGGTTTAAGTCAACTGCCCAAACTCGATGCCTTTGTTGCTGTGCGCGAAGAGATCGCACGCTTTTACGATCGTGCCTTTACCAACAACCCTTATTTTACCCCCCTGCATGCAAGCTTACCCCCCCATGTCGCTAGTTCCAACCATCTCTATCCAATTCTCCTAAACCCAAATCTATGGGAGAAAAAAAACGCATTATTACAAGCTTTGCTGGACGCGCAAATAGGCGTGCAGGTGCACTATAAGCCCATTCATACCTTTAAGCTTTATCAAGAACGCTTGGGATATTTGCATCTCTCTACAGCTCAAGACTTTTATCGAGCTGAACTCTCACTCCCTTGCCACCAAAAAATGACCTTAGCTTTAGCCCAATACAGCGCAGACACACTCTTGAAAATTTGCGCGGAACTCTGGAGGTCATAAAGCGTCCACCTACTAGAAACGAATGAATCTACTGGGTTTACAAGACGGGTTTGGCCTACTTTTTGTCTTTGTCTCTTAAACCCATCAGACCACCTACAGCAGCTCCTAGACCTGCTCCAACTAGAGTGCCTACCACAGGAACCATAGAGCCTAAAAACCCTCCAATGGCAAACCCAGCCAAGGGCTTGGGAACTTTGGGGGTCGTCTTGTTAACTTGAGAATCTTCCATGCCTATCTACTCCTAATATTGTCAATACCCGTACCCAAACAATTTCCGGTCTCATCGTATGCTTTGATGATCTATCAAATGATGCTCTCCCCCTCCCCTAGTCTAATAACTTAAGTGCTTCTTGATAAAGCATAAAATTTTTCACCACCCAGTCTTTGAGCTGATCAACTTTCTGAGTAGAGACCCCCATCTCTTTGGCATAAAAATAGATAGTATCACGCTCATTATCATGCCACCTACTATCTGCCAGGGCGACAGAAGCCAATTCTAACAATACAGCGTGTTTAGCGTGATTAGTGGTGAAGATTCGACCTAAAGTATTTAAAGGCACTTCCTTCTCGCTGATGCCATATTCGCATTGCTTTTTAATCACATCTAAAGCCCCTAATTGCAATTCATGCAACACTCCATCGGCTTCAATAACTCTTCTTGCCAGATACAAGAACACTTGTCGTTGCTCCACACTTAAATCCTGAATAAACATGTTGCTCCTATGTTTAAAATTTTAAGTCCACGCGTCCAAACCCCTAGCTTTTAGAACAAGGATATACTTTTACCATTATTGTACGAATACTTGCATTATAACAGCCACGATCTTTTAACCCCTATCTCCACCATCAAAACTCGCTAGACTTTGCGCACCAGTATAAAGGATTAGCATCTGCACACCTTGAGCCAACAAGCCCAAACAGAATTGAGCGCAGCCCTAGCAGCACAGCAAACAGAGTTTAAAGGAGCTATTCAAGAATTCATTACGCGTGCGCGAGGCAAAAGTGTTTCAGAAAAGTTTTTAATCAAACAACAAGATCGAAAATAAGGAATTATCTGTGGGGGAGACCCCCACACCCCCCTGGGGCTTTTTAAGAGGGGAAAAAGTGTTGTAGAACGCTTTACAATCGTTTTGGGGGTATGGGTTCTTGAATGGTAAGGATATTAGAACGATTATGGGGCATTTTAGAGGGGTTTATGAAGGTGTTTTGAAGTGAAGAGGAGAGAAGATGTGTTTTGGAGGGTGTGAAGTAAAGCATTTTGAGTTCTTGTAAGAGGATTTGCATGGTTTAGCTGGTAGTGGCATCAATGGGATTACACACAAGAGTTTTTTGGGGCTTCTGGAGAGCTGTGAAGGCAAGACTACAGCTCATAGTTAACCACACTATGAGCGCATGGCGTGCATGGCCAACATCTTCCCCCGCAACGCGCTCACTAAGTGGAAGTCATTGCCCTCTAGGGCCTGAGCTAGAGAGGCTTTGAGGCCTTGTAGTTTGAATTGTGCTAGGACAAAGTCCCAATCAGCAGGTTCGATGGGTCTAAACTGAGCCAGAAAGCTCAAACCTCCTAGTTGCCCTTGTGTAATGGCTAAAAACACCTCTGGCATGGCCTTGAAGTCCTGGGCATGCAGGTACATGGACGCGCTGAAGCGAAAATCTGCATGCTCTAGCATGGCACGCAAGATGCGTCCCTCTGTGCTCAAAGAGGTGAGGGGTGGAGTTTTAGGCATGCTCTTTTTGAGGGCTGGCAAAGCAATAGGGGGCAAGTACTTTTGCAGGGTTTGTAGGCATTCCTGCTTTAAGAGCTTGGCTACCAAAGTTACCCGAAAAGCACAGGCACTCGAAAACAAGTATCGCCCAGAGTGAACCATTTTACTCAAAGGGAGGAGTCTCCTAGTTATAGAATGTCAATAGCCCTTGCATGCTAGGACGCATTCCGCACCAAACTGACAAGCAAAGTCATCAAAAAAAACAAAGTGAAGTGAGGTTTTCTTGAGAAATGGGAGTGGTGTCAAAGGGGGGACTTGAACCCCCGACCTCCGGCTTATGAGACCAGCGCTCTAAACCAGCTGAGCTACCTTGACGCAGACAAATGCCCATTATAAAGGCATTTTGCTTAAAAATAGTTGATTAGAGCATCACATCAAGGGCTTGGTAAGCCTGATCATAAGCATTTTTATAACGATCCACGAAATTTTGATCCAAACCTAAAGCCTTTTTAAACTGGGCTTCTTGGATGGCTTGCAAGCCGTCAAGTTTGCGTTCGATCGCTTTAGCATCTTCTTGAATTTGCCCACCATAAAAACTCGTCAAACTATAAAGCGACTGGGCTGCCAAGCGTTTTTCATTCTCATTCATGCCTGCTGTGGCACGCAAAAACGCGCTATATTCATTGTCGCTCATCAGCTCCAGCACTAAAAAACCATAGGTCTCGCGCTTCAAGCCATTGGGCTCGCGCTCCACTTTAGAAACCTCAGCGACTACCTGGGGCTGTTTCTCTTCCTTGGCAGGCACGGGGGCCTCGCCGCGTTCCAAATGCGACGCATTCAACAAAGCGTATAGATTAGGTTGGTTGCGTATATCTTTAACTTCCATAGGTCCATCCTATCTCAGAGATACACTAGATAAAGCAAAAATCAGTCCAGTTTGATTTTAAAGCCCTCCAATGGCTATAATAAAAAATGCACATATTAGAATCGCCCTTTTTTCCTCTTGATGTACCCACGCGCTTCTTCGCTTCCACCCACGCACCCATAGACTTTTACTTTAAAAAATGTAGCCGAGATTTTAGCGTGCTAGAAGAACCCCTTTACTCCTTTAGCGGTTCTGGTGAGCATGCCATACTTAAAGTGCGTAAAAAAGATAAAAGCACTTGGGAGATGCTTTCTATGCTTTCCCGGGTGAGCGGGTGCAAAATCGCAGACTTTGGCTATGCTGGGCTCAAAGATAAGCAAGCTATCAGCACGCAGTACATTTCCATGCCAAAAACTTACGCGCCTGCCCTAGAAAAATACGCCTCTACTTTGCTAGAACACGGCATTAAAATTTTAGAGATCACCGCCCATAGCCACAAAATCCGTTTAGGCCATCTCAAGGGTAACCACTTCCTTATGCGTCTTAAAAAGCTCAAACCCTTGGATGCGCAGAAAATAGAGCAGGTGTTGAGTTTTTTACAAACTTACGGCTTCCCCAACTACTTTGGGGCGCAACGCTTTGGCAAGAGTGGGGATAATTTCAAGCACCATGCCCCGCGCTCTAAAAAACTCAATGCCTTTTTTCTCTCCAGTTATCAAAGCCACCTTTTTAACCACTGGTTGAGCGCACGCATGCGCTTAAACACACTGATGCGCCACTTCAGCCCCCAAGAAATACATTCTGAGTTTGCTTTTTTAGACCTAAACGCCATCAAAATCCTACAAGATCAAGAACATTATTTTAAGCTCCTGGAGGGGGATATGCTCTGCCATTACCCCTTTGGAAAATACTTTGTCCATGACGATCTCTGTAATGGTGCGCGCCTGATCGCCCAAGAAGTCGCCCCTACGGGTCTGCTCACCGGGCAAAAGGCCGTGCATGCTCAAAAAGTGGCGTGGTCTTTAGAATACCCCTATGCCCACTTTCTTAAAGCAGTAGGGGATCGCCGTTATGCTCTCGTATTTCCTAGTGAGGTGCGTTTTACCTACCTTCCCCAAGAAGCCCAAGGCAAATTAGAGTTTTTTCTGCCCAAAGGGGCGTATGCCACGATCTTTTTAGAAGAAATTGCCGGGCGGGTTTTATTTTCTCCAAAGGAACGTACATGAACTTTAAAAATATAAGCACCCAAATTAGGTATCCTCTTTGCATTGTATAAAGCAGGATTTATGGGCTACATTGTGCACATGCATAGGTGAAGACCCCCAAAGAGAGGGGCTTAAAGACACCCCTAAGAGAGTCAAAGCCCTTTGGGGTCACCTCATGCAAGGTTACAGTTGCGATCCCGAGCAAATTTTACAGAGTGCTTTTAGTATCGAGCGTTGTGATGGGATTGTTTTGCTCAAGGACATTGAGTTCTATAGCATGTGCGAACACCATCTGCTGCCCTTTTTTGGGCATGTGAGTGTGGGCTATATCCCTAAAGATAGGGTCGTGGGGCTAGATGCGATCGCTAAATTAGTGGAGGCATTCTCAAGGCGTTTACAGATTCAAGAACGCTTGAGTGAAGAGATTGCAAGCACCTTCGAGCGGATTTTACAGCCTAAGGGCGTGGGGGTATTTTGCGTGGCTAAACACCTATGCATGGCCATGCGCGGGGTGCAAAAACAAGAAGTGGTGGTGAAAACCAGCGCGCTTAAAGGGCTCTTTAAGAGTGATGCGCGCACCCGCGCGGAGTTTATGCAATTACTACAATCCTAACTTCTAGCCTGTTTGGAGAGACATAGCACCAAGCCCAAGGCTAGGGCATTGGCAATGATGGAGCTTCCTCCATAACTCAAGAAGGGTACGGCAATTCCCTTGATGGGAATGATCCCACTCACTCCAAAGGCGTTGATAATGAAGGAAAAGCCCATGAGTAAGGCCACGCCCAAACAAAAGAGCATGTGTTTGGGATTGTCTAAGCGGTTGGTGATCTTAAACATCCCATGCAAGAGGGCTAACATCAATCCTACGCATACAAAGATCGCTACAAAGCCTAGCTCTTCAGCCAACCCGGCTAGGATCATGTCCGTATGCACCTCGCTTAAAAAACCCAGTTTGACCACCCCTTCGCCCAAACCTTGCCCCAATAACCCCCCATGCTTGATAGCGTTGGTGGCGTGGTAGATTTGATAGGGTTCGGGCAAATTGTCAATGCGTAGGCTGTTGGCAAGCTTGGAGGGCAAAAGAGAGAGGATCGAGCTTTGTAGATTAGACCACCAGAGTTTCATGCGCAAAATGCGGTGTGCGCTGGTGAAAATGGCCACGAGTCCGACAAGGAGCGCGAGAGTGAAAAAAATCTTAAAGAGTTTAAAGCTCCCCCCGGAGAAAATGAGCAAAAAGCCTAAGACAATGGCTAGTAAGATCACCTGCCCCAAATCGTTTTGCAACACCCCGATAAAAAAGGCAGCTAGCAAAAATAGGACGAAGTAAGGAATGAGAATCATCAACTCTTCTTTAACACTGGCCTTTTCTTGATTAAAGAAAGTGCGCGATAAACTCCAGGAGAGGAAAAATACAAAACCCACTTTAAAAAATTCTGTGGGTGCGAGCGAAAAGAAAGGGAGACGAATCCAGCGCTTGGCCCCTCCCGCACTAGAGGACATACTCTCAGGCAAGAAATTCATCAGCACAATGAGTAAAAACGAGCCAAAGAAAAGTATGAAGCCCAGTTTGACGAACCATTTATCCGGATTGAGCCATGAAATCCCCCACATGAGCACAATCCCCACCCCCACGGCCACCGCTTGGCGGATAAAAAAATGGAATTCTTGGTAACGGTATAGCAAAGTGGTGTAGGTGGAGAGAGAGTAACTCATCACCACGCTCAAGCCCATCAGCAGGCTCGCGTAGAGGAATAAACGGCGGTAGACCATCCAAGACCTTTGGAAAATATGTTTGGAAACTATGCTATAATTATACAAAATTTTGTAGGCTTGACTTTTAGGGTTATGGAATACTCCTTGCTTTTGAGCCTCTAAGAAAGGGTTCTTATGGATTTGTCTAAAGCCTATCCTCTAGTGTATAAGGCGATGGATTATCGCTCCTTGCGGCAGGATTTGATTGCGAGCAATATCGCCAATGTGGATACGCCTTTTTACCGCCCTAAGGATTTAGATTTTGAGACGATGTTAGCCCATAAAAAGGCCGAAGTGTTCGATCACCAAAAAGATAAGCACCTAAAGCTTGCCGAGACCAATCCGCGGCACTTAGAGCCTAAGGAGGTTGAGGACAATAGGGCGACCATCTTTTTTAGAGATGGGCACTTGGCTAAGAATGATGGCAATAGCGTGGATATTGATATTGAAACCTCAGAGATGGGCAAAAATTCTACCATGTACTTAGCCCTCACCACCGCGCTTAAGAAGCATAAGAGTATCGTCAATTACGCTATTGACGCAGCGAAGAATATTTAGATTAGAAGAGAGGACAGCCCATGTTTTTATCTAGTTTTGACATCAGCGGTTATGGATTATCCGCCCAAAGAGTGCGCGCCAATCTCATCTCTTCTAACATTGCCAACGCCAACACCACCCGCACCGATGAGGGCGGGCCTTACCGCCGCCAAGAGGCGATCTTCAAGTCCTTTGACTTCAACAAGGTGTTGAATGAGAAGCTCGCAGAGAATAATAATCTCATGGAGTATGAAGACCCCTTAGATGAGAGCAATGATATTGAAAAGCCCAATCCGCCTGTTATGGGGGTTTACATTGAAAAGATTGTGCGCGATGACAAGGCCCCGTTGCTCAAGTACGACCCCACCCATCCGGATGCGGACGCGAATGGTTATGTGTCCTACCCCAATGTGAACCCGGTCGTGGAGATGGCGGATTTGATCGAAGCCACGCGTGCCTATCAGGCCAATGTAGCGGCGTTCCAGAGCACTAAAAATATGGCAACCAATGCCATTGGCATGCTGCAAGCTTAATTTATAAAGAAAGGAGATTCTCTTTTGCGCATTTAAACATTCGCCAGAAGAGACGATATAGGTGAACACGATGCAAGGAGTCAATATGAAGACTTTATACACCGATATAGGGTTGAGCAAGACAAGCACTCCTTTAGATTCAAAAGCGCATGAGAATCTAATGGAGAAGGGGGAGTTCTCTGCGATGCTCAAGCATTCTATTGATGAACTCAACAACACCCAAAAGGAGTCCGATAGGGCGCTCGCAGACATGGCCACGGGGCAGGTCAAAGACCTGCATCAAGCAGCCATCGCTATTGGCAAGGCTGAAACCAGCATGAAGCTCATGCTAGAAGTGCGTAACAAGGCGATCAGTGCCTACAAAGAACTCTTAAGGACACAGATCTAATCTGCCTATGTGGCTTGTGCTTATGGGGTTTTTGAGTGAGCACTGAGCCTAATTCGAGTTTCCCCCACCCGAACCCTAGAAATCCAGAGCTAGACCCTAGACGCACAGAAAGGCTCCTGCTCATTTTTCTCGTGGTGGGAGGGTGTTTGTTGCTCTTTGTAGTGGTGATGTTTTTTAAGGCCATTCTGCCTAGAAAGATGCCTGCCTTTGTGGTTACTAAGACCAATATCGCCATGCGTGGCACCATTTATAGCCAGGATGGCTTTAGTCTAGCCAGCAGCCAAAAGCTCTTTAAGGTGAGTTTTAATCCCCTCTCCATCGATCCGGATAAACGGGATTTCTTTATCGATCTACTCTCCATCTATACCAGCATTCCTCGTGATCTCATCGCCCAAAAGGTCGCCCAAACTTCCTATGTTACCCTCTCTTATAGCATCAATGCCAACACAGCGGCTAGCTTGCGCCAGCTCAACGCTAAATTGCTCGCCTATAATGTTTTTGTAGAGTACGAAGATGCCAATAAAAAAATCATGCCCAAGGTAGGTTTGAGTATTGAAGTGAGTGGAATGGCCAGAAACTACCTCTACAAAGACAATTTTGAGCCTTTGGTGGGCTATGTCAAAAAAATCGACACTTCCAAGATCACCATGGTGCAGGGGGTTAAGGGGTTAGAGAAATTTGGGAATAAAAGACTTGCTGCTAAACACGACGGGCAAGACACTGGCAAACGCGATATTGGCTTTAATCTGATTGAAGATAAGAGTTTTGAGAGTATTGCTAGAGTCGATGGTTTTGATATCACTCTGAGTATTCCTCTAAAAATCCAGCGTGATTTAGAACGCCTCTTAGATAGAGCTAAGACCCACTATAAATCCCAGCAGATCATCGCAGGCGTATTCTCTCCCAGAAATGGAGAAATTTTGACCTTAGCCACTACAAAACGCTTTGATCCCAATAGTATTCAAAAGAGCGATTACCCCGCTTTGAATGTGGATGCGGTCGAGCTCTCTTTTGAACCCGGAAGCACAATTAAACCCATTGTTTACAGCCTTTTAGTAGATAAAAAGCGCATCGATACAACCCAGCCTATCGATTTAAGCCATGGCACTTACAAACTGGGCAAATATACCATCAAAGACGATCTCATTCCTCCCAAAAACGCCACGATTGAAGATGTGTTAGTGCGCTCCAGTAATATAGGCATGATCAAGCTCTCCAAACGACTCAGTGCCCAAGAGATGTATGAAGGGCTCAAAAGTTTTGGGGTGAGCGAGCCTACAGGAATCGATTTACCCTATGAAAAAACGGGATTGCTCCCCAGCGTGCGTTTACTGAATGGAGAGGTCTACAAGGGCAGTGTGTCCTATGGCTATGGCCTGCGCACTACCTTTATGCAGCTCCTGCGTGCTTATGGAGTTTTTGCCAATGATGGTTTTCTAGTTACCCCCCATTTGGCCCAACGCTTCAATGCCTCTAATGGCGATGTATATATTCCTGATTTCCCTCCTAAAAAACAAGTGATTAGCAAGGAAAGCGCGCGTAAGATGCAAGAGCTCTTAATCAAGGTCGTAACCCATGGCACAGGCAAGAGCGCGCAGGTAAGTGGGCTCACCATTGGGGGCAAGACGGGCACAGCGCGCACAGCCAATAAGGGTAAATACACTGATGTTTATAATAGTTCTTTCTTTGGCTTTGCTAAGGACAAGCAAAACACTTATGGTATTGGCGTAGTGGTCTTTGGTTCTTTGGGCAGTGAAGAATATTATGGTAGCCAAACAGCCGCGCCCATTTTTAAGCAGATCGTGCAGATGCTCATCAAAAACCAGTACCTCACTCCCACCTCAACACCCACTCCACCCCCAAAAATTCCTACGCGTCCACCCCTATCTCCCAAGCATTAAGAGAAATTCTAACAAGCCCATGTTAGACTAGGGACACACCCCAAAGGATGGATATGATCACACAGGATCAGGTTTTAAATTCTTTAAAAACCGTCATTTACCCCAATTTCGAGCGTGACATTGTCAGCTTTGGCTTTGTCAAAAATATTACCTTGCATGAGAATCGCTTGGGTCTACTATTAGAAATCCCCTCTAGCTCCCCAGAAGTCAAAGCGACTTTAGACAGGGAGGTGCGCACTAAAATGCAAGAGATCGGCATTAACGCGTTGCAACTAGACATCAAAACCCCCCCAAAAAGAGAACCCCAGCAAGCTACCAGCAATAAAAATCTTGCTCCCAATATCAAACATGTGGTGATGGTGAGCTCGGGCAAGGGCGGGGTAGGCAAGAGCACGACCAGTGTCAATTTAGCCATCAGCCTAGCTCAGCGTCAGCAAAAGGTTGGTTTGCTAGATGCCGATGTCTATGGCCCTAATATCCCTAGGATGCTGGGGCTAGTGGGCGTAGACCCGATGAGCGATCCCAGTGGGAAAAAGCTCATTCCCTTGGAAGCCTATAATGTCAAGACCATGAGTATGGGGCTACTCTATGAAGAAGGGCAGAGCTTGATTTGGCGGGGCCCCATGCTCATGCGTGCCATCGAGCAGATGCTCACCGATATTTTATGGGGACAGCTCGATATTCTCATCGTGGATATGCCCCCCGGAACAGGAGATGCTCAACTCACTTTAGCTCAAGCCGTGCCTATTAGTGCGGGTATTAGTGTTACCACTCCTCAACTGGTGAGCCTAGATGACGCGGCGCGCAGTTTGGACATGTTTGCCAAATTACACATTCCTGTTGCGGGTGTGATTGAAAACATGAGTGGGTTTGTCTGCCCGCATTGCCAACATACCAGCGATATTTTCGGCAAAGATAATCTAGGAGCATTATTAGAGGCGTATCAAACCCAGATGCTTGCGCGCATCCCTTTAGAAATGCGTGTGAGAGAGGGAGGGGATAAGGGCACGCCCATTAGCGTGCTTGATTCCAAATCTCCAGTCAGCCTTGCTTACCAACAAGCCGCTGAAAACTTGTTGGAGTTCTTAGCCAAAGTGGCGCGTGAAGAACTTGCCACGAATAAAGAAATCCAACCCACTACCCGCTAAACTCGTGCTAGGCAGTCTCAAGCGTGCCGTCCACCTCTATGATCCGGGCTATTTCAGCCTGATCTACGCGCTTAAGGCTACTTTCACCACCTTTGTGTGTGCGGCGTTGGGGGCGTTTTTCTTCACCCCATTTGTGACCATTTGGGCAGGATTTCAGGCCATTTTTATCTACTATCTGAGTGTGCTCATCAGTGATAAGGATCACGAGATTCACTACCTACTGGGGTTTGTGTTACTCAGTTGTTTTAATATCCTGCTTTTCTATCCCATTGCACATTTTGGGGTATGGCTCTGTGTGCCCATGTTTGGGGTTACTTTTTTAGTAGGCATGTCTATGGCCTATAGCCCGGATTTGCATAAAGTCTGCAATACCGCTCTGTCTAATGGCATTGTAACTTGTTTGTTCGTAGACGCACACGCGCCCATTGATCTCACACAAAGTGTAAGCATGGTAAGCCTATTGGGGATAGTGAGCATTGTGCTGCAGTATTTCATTTTCGTTTCCAAGTATAGTACTTTTACCAAAAAGCGTTTTGGTGTTCTGCTTTCCAACATGGAATTGATGTTAAAATACGCCAATCATCCCCATGATTATGCTCTCATCAAAACTCAAGTGCTTCAGCAAATCCAAAATACAAAGATGATCTTGAGCTCTAAATCCAGCAAGATCAAAGACCCCCACACCATCCAAAACTTGCAACGAAGCCTCTTTCAACTCCACGCCTTAGAGGAAATGTATCATTCTATTCACTCCATTTATGGCCAGTTTAACACGCAAACTTTAGAGCCTGTGCGCCAAGAACTCCTATTGAATTTCAAGATTTTAGCCGGCATGTTTGCTCAAAAAAATATCCCCCTGCGCACGGATGCCCTGCAACATCTAAATCCCCATGTCGACAAGCTTGTGTATCACTCCTTAGAAATTATCTATAATAAAATGCATACCTTCCTTATAGGTGGGGAAATGCCTCTTAATCCACAAAACACACCCCTTCCTTCTCCTAAACATATCTGGCATGCCCTACACTTTAAAAACCCCATTTTTCAATATGCCTTTAAATACGCCACAGCCATGGGCATTGCCGTCTTTATCGCGCGCTACTTTGGGTTTAACCATGGCATGTGGATTGCAATGGCTACCTTAATGGTGTCGCGTTCTTCTTTAGGAAGCATCAAAGAAACTCAGATAGAGTTTGTTAAGGGTACAGGGATTGGTCTTATCCCAGGACTGCTTGTAGTTTGGCTTTTTGGAGAATCGTGGGTTTTTGATGCCTTTCTGGTACTTGCGATTTTTCTGTTCATATACCTGAAAGTTTATTCCTACACCACCTGGGCGGCTGCGCTCATGTTCGCTTTTGTGCTCTGTTTCTCGCTCTTTAAGCAACAATTTGCGGATTTGATTACAGCACGCCTGATTGATATTGCCATTGGGATTAGTATTGTCTATGCTGTTTTTCTTTTCCTATGGCCCAAGTATGATAAAGATACCTTTGTCCAGCATATCCAAAGCACTTTAACCACCTTAAAGAACCTCTTAAATTTTACACTCAAGCCCGATCACTCACACATGTTGGCCATGCAGAAAGTTTTCTTAGAACAACTCAATGATTTCAGACTCTGCTTAAAGAATGCCCGCAGCGAAACAGCCGACCCTAAGACAATTGAAGCCCTTTTTAGGGCACTCAAATGCCTAGATGTATTGGATACCTCCAGTTATCGCCTCTACGAGTTTTGCTACTCCACCCCCCTCTCTGAGGAAACACAACTGTTCGTGCACAACAATACCCGTCTCATCCTCAACCGCTACACGCAAATGCTCAACTATGTGCACAACAAACCCCACTTCTTCAAGCCACAGGAAGCAGGGCGATTGCTAGGCATTAGTAAAGATCTGGATACCCTTTTTAGCACTCTCTTTAGCGCACAGAATAAACTGTTTACCGAAATTACCCATGTGTTCAAATACTAGATCGAGGATTACTAAATCCTGTCTTCTTTTAACACTAGAATGACATGGGTAATCTTTCTTCAATCAACCTCAAGTTTACTAAGCTCAGTATCCAAGAGAATCATAACGACAGATCCATTGCCCCTGGCTATGTACTCAAGGTGGGGGATCAGGCATAGAGTGTAATAGGAGTGCTAAAGAGGCTAGAGCTCTAAGAGATAATCTAGTAGAGCAAGCCAAGCTACACTATGAGCAGCACTTCAATCAGTCTTTTAAAGCCAAGAGCTATCTATGGAGTGCCGTGGTTAATCTCAAGGACACGAGCACCATGCAAGACCTAGAAAGATTAGCTCAACACTTCAAAGACAAGTATGGGTTTCCGCTGTAAATGCCTTAAATTCAGAAGTGCTCGAAACAGAAACAGAGAGATCAGCTTCTCATAGAGACTTATAGGGTATAGCAAGAACTCTCAGAGTTTATGAGTTCTGTGATTGAGTTTCTGCAAGAGTGTATCCTGGTATCAGGGCCTCATCATGGGTTAGAAAAAATTCTACTGCTTTGAGCGGTGCGTGTTGTAAATCTCTGGATGAGTGCTTTTAAAACGCCGGTGAAACCAAAACCAACTTTCTGGGTGCTCTCTAATGATTTGCTCACTCAAAGTGGCCTGTGCCTGGGTGGCCTCCAAAATGTCCGCTTGTGCATCGGAGGTATTTCGCGCTCTGATGGGAGGATAATAAGTGGCGGTATAGTGGCTGTAGTCTTGGTTAAAGTCTACAACGACGGGTAAAATTCCAATCTTGTAGCGACGCGATAAGATAGAGGCAATGGTGGTGTGCGTTGCCTCCTTGTCAAAAAAGCGCACCACCACACCCTCTCTGAGGGAGATGTTTTGATCGACTAAAATCCCTACAAGACCCCTACCTCGGTTGTAGACCTTGAGCAACTCTTTGAAAGCGCCAATTTTGTTAATAAAGCGCACCCCAAAGGCCTCGCGCCTCTTAATAAGCAAAGCGTTAACAGCATCAAATTTAGTGAGTTTGCCTAGAGAACCCCTCTCTTGATCCGCGTGAAACCGCGCTAAAGAAGTCCCAATGGCCTCCCAGTAACCAAAGTGCAAGCCCATAATGACCGCCTGTCCGTCTTGTTTGAGCAGATCGAGGATTCTGTATTGATCAACGATGTCAAAGCGTGCATCGTAGTCTTCTTTAGATAAAAATACCGATCGTATGCTCTCTAGCACAATGAAGGCCAGATTGTTATACCCGCGCTTGATAATAGCTTCTTTTCGAGCTAAACTCATCTCAGGGAACACAAAATCCAGATTAGCTCTTGCGTCCCAATAACGCCTTCGATCCAGTTTAGCCATCACAAACCCCAGTCCCCGCACACAACCTGCAAAGGCTCGGTGAGGAAGTTTGGCCAAAATCCAGCCCAGTGCATTTACACTCCATTCTAAAACATGTGTGCAAAAAATTTTCCATTCTCTGCGCATACTCATTGTACCTCTCCTAAGACCCTCATAACGGCTTGAGCAACCTGTTGGGGAGGAAGATTCTGAATGGAAAAATCCTTTTTGGAATAATTGGCCTGTGTATTGCTTGCCAAGGCAATGTGGCCACGACCCTCTAGGCTAAAGCGCGCCTTGGGGGTGTTGCCATAAAGAGTAACTGAGGGCACTTGAAGAGCCCAAGCTAAATGCACAATGCCTGTATCTCCTCCCACCACGACATCTACAAGAGAAACCAAAGTTTTTACCTCTTCTAGGTTTAAGGGAGGAAGCAAGATCGTGGAAACTTGAGATTCAATCTCCTTGTGGAGCATTTGTGCGCGTTCGAAGTGGGCGTGCCACAAGAGTACAATTTCAACTCCCTCATTTTGGAGCAAAAGTCCCACTTGGGCAAAATGTTGCCATGGGTAGACTTTATTGGGAGTGGACGCCTCGAGTACAAATAGAATTGTGGGGCGCGCACGCGTTAACAACTTCTCTAGCTGAGGAGAGGGAGGGAGATGGAACGCGGAGCGGCGCGCCTCCAAAACGCAATTCCATGCACATGGCTTTAGCATGCCAAATCCACACTCAAGCACAGCTTGATTGCGCTTGAGAATATGTGCGCTATAGGGAATATTGACTTTGTGGCTGTAAAAGAAACTCGCCAAACGCTCCCTGATCGAAGAAAAATCAAAGCCTACAAAAGCTTTTTTAGGCAAATACGCCCCAAATAGAGCAGATTTAAGCAAACCCTGCATATCAATGAGCACATCAAAATGTTCCATATGGTGCTTGAGTTTGCGGTAGAAGCGCCAAATTTTAAGGGGATTTTTAGTGCGCAAGACCTGCTTATAAGGGACAATATGCAAGTGATCAATGTGGGGCGCGTTTTGTAAAATAGGGGCAAAGAGAGTGTCTACAAACCAGTGAATACGCGCTTGCGGGTAGTTTTGCTTGAGAAAGGGTAAAAAAACCGCACTCAAGACAATATCGCCCAGCGCGGAAAACCGAATAATGGCGACATTCATAAAAAGTCAATATCCAAAGAAGCAGGTTTGTTTAGCTTAGCGATCACTTCCTGGCATAGATAAAGCTCCTGAGAGCTCTTAATGGTGAGGGTTTTACCCCTGAGGGTATAGACGATATCCTTGGGCACGCGTGTAGTGCAAAGGGCTTCAGCCAGTCCTAAAATGAAACTCAGCCATTGCAAAGTCAAAATGGGGGGCATGATTGCACTGATATGGGCGATATTGCTATCCTTGGGGATTTTCTTTTGGCTAAATTGCACGAGCAGGCAAATAATGGCGCGATCTTGGTGAGAAAACCCATAACTCAGAGCATTGAGCGCCAAATAGGCAGCATGCTTATGCGTGCCATAGAAATTAAGAACCTTGCCAATACTGGAGAGTTGTCCTGCAATTTTGAGGTGGTAGAGATATTCCGAAGTGATGCGATGCAAGGGTTGCAGCGTTTCAAAAAGTTTGACACACACCCGCTTGACCTCTTGACTGTGTTGGGCATGGGGTAAAAAGCGATCGAGTAAAGAGAGCATGGAAGGGCTGATTCCCTTGGGAAAGCTGCACCTATGGTGCCTGAGCATATCGCTTAAAAACACTCCTTCGCGCACTCCAACCCCGCTTGCCACGATCTTCTCAGGGCGCAAATGGCGTAAAAACGCCCAAAAAATTAGCGCTCCACTGCGGATACTATCCTGCCTATCTGCTCCTACTCCTAGCACTTCTAAACGCGCCTCTGAGCTGTTTGCTATTTCATAAATGAAATCCAAATGCTCAGACACGCCCATCTCATAGCCATGCACTACTTCGATGGGGTAGTTATTGCGTTTAATGGCAAGCTTAGCGATGGCACGGATTGTCCCACCCACACCAAAAACCTGAATGCTTTGGTAATGCGGGGGGATTTTTTCAAGTTCTTTTCCAATGAAGTCCAGAGTGCGCTCTAAGGAGGCATTCTTATCTAAAAAAAGCTCCTTAAGGCGAATTGTCCCTATATTCAAGGAAAGCAAGTCGACGATCTTGCCCTCCTTGATGAGAGCGCATTCTGTACTCCCTCCGCCAATATCGATCGTGATTCCCTCCCTGTGGTGCAGTAGATTTGCGCAAGCCACACCGCCATAAAAGGCTTCCTTCTTACCATCAATAACCCTGATACGCAACCCGCATTCTTTGCGAACGAGGGCAATAAATTCTTGGGCATTGGGCGCATCGCGCACAGCACTCGTGGCTATACAGAAAAGTTTTTTGCTCTTGTATTTTTGCGCAATCTCTTTAAACTCCATGAGGGCTTTGAGGGCGCGTTTGATGGGCACTTTCTGCAAGACACCCCCATGCTCATAACTCCCCTGAGAAATACGCACTTTAGATTTGAGCTCATAGAGCAAATAAAATCCAAACTGACTGGTTTTCTTGAAGATAGCCATGCGCATAGAGTTCGAGCCGATATCGATGATCGTGGTGACTTTTGCCATTCCAAGGTTTAGTTTTTGTGGCTTTGAAGCACTTGGTATTTGTCTTGAAGTTCCTCTGGGCTTTCTGCATTATTAGGATCGAGCACAATAGCATCTACTGGGCACACACTCACGCAACTAGGCTCGTCGCTATACCCCACACACTCCGTGCACAGATCAGGATCGATGCTGTAAATTGGATCGTTCTCATCAATGGCTTCAGTGGGACATTCTTCACGACATGCATCACAGGCAATGCATTCCTGACTAACTAGAAGAGACATGCTTGACCTTTTCCATAAGATAATGTGGGCACTCATCATAGCAAAGCAAACCTAAGACAGCACTAAAAAAGGACTTGACAAACACCTAAAATTTTATGTATAATGGCTTCTTCATTCCAGATTAGCTCAGCGGTAGAGTAGGCGGCTGTTAACCGCTTGGTCGTAGGTTCGAATCCTACATCTGGAGCCATCGTCTTCTCTTCACTTCTTAAATTAGCTTGCATTCGTGTTTCGCGTGGTCTTGTGGACATTATTGGGTTTACCATTCACAACGCAGGTTTTTGGTCGATCTTACGGGGCGGATAGGGTAAAGCTAGAAATGGAACGCTTTTAGCTTTCTGGCCCATGTCCTAAATTTTAGTAAGGAGTTTTTCATGGCCTTTGGAATCAAAGCGAAAAGTTTGGTGCTTTCAGCATTAGTGGCAATGGGTGCAACTCAAGTTGCCCAAGCAGAAGAGAAAAATGGCTTTTTCCTAGGACTTGGGTACCAACAAGGTAAAGCTGGGGGGGAGAATATACGAAAGCTCTTTCGAGTGGGTTTCCCATCTATGGTTTAGATGTGAGAGTGGGGGGTGTTGGCTTTGTCAATAAATGGTTTGGCGGGCAGGCTTATGGCTTCTTTGACTGGAACAACAGCAACCAAGTTGGATCAACTAGCAATGACAAATGGAATATCTACAACTATGGTGCGGCTGCGGATGCGATTGTCAATATCATCCCGACCGAGCCCTTTGCCCTTGGTCTAGTGGGAGGCATTCAGCTAGCAGGTGACACCTGGAATTACAATGGTTTTTCTCACACCGGCTTTCAATTCCTCTTCAATGTGGGCGGTCGCATGCGCATTATGGAGCACTCGTCCATCCAAGCCGGAATTAAGTTCCCCATGATTCCTCAGAAACTCACCGCAGAGATGAGCGATATCAGACGCTATGTATGGTATGTTGACTATGTCTTCACTTTCTAGGTAGGCGATCTTTGAGCGCCCTTAAGGGTGCTCAAAGCCATCTTAGTATTTTGGACTTGATCAGGGTCTTTAAGACTCTCCGGCAGAAATCCCACTCGTCTTTAGCGGGTGGGATGAATGCCCCTACCCTTGATTTTCTATGTATCTTTTGATAGTTT
>NZ_JAERIS010000059.1 GCF_017979425.1 Helicobacter salomonis
AACCAGGCCATCTTAGAGCAAAACATTGAGGTTAACGACTATGTTGTCAAACTACAAGCCCAAAAGGACGCAGTCACTAAGAAATACAACAACCTAGCTAAAAACCCTACTGGCTGTGAGCAGGAAATGGGCGCAATTAAGCGCAGTTTAGAGGTGTTCAAGAATGAAAGATAGTTTGCGTTTTTGTCCTAAATTTTATAGAATGAAAGGGCCCGGGACACCTATACCAACCCCGGGCAGAAAGGAGCGGTCATGTCCAACCATGATCGTGATCCTATGTGGGCATTCTGCCTTAAATTCTCTGTATTTGGGCTTAAGGTCAGCCTTAAACTCA
>NZ_JAERIS010000060.1 GCF_017979425.1 Helicobacter salomonis
ACCGGCATTAAAGCGTTTGCTAGTCTATCTAATGGCTTACAGATACAAGCACCCAAGCCCTTAAATAGGCTGACAAGAGCGCTCAAAAGACTTAGCAGACAACTTAGTAAAAAACGGCATTCGAAAACCAAGAATGACGGAGTTAAGAAGTCGCGCAATTATCTTAAAGCCAGCTTGCGGCTGAATCGATTACACACCAAAATCGCCAACACCCGTAACGATTTCTTACACAAACTCAGCACCGCCCTAGTCAGGCACGCTAAAACCCTTTGTATGGAGAGTTTAAAAGTAAAGAATATGCTTAAAAACTCTAAACTAGCTAAGGCTTT
>NZ_JAERIS010000016.1 GCF_017979425.1 Helicobacter salomonis
TAAGACATGCTTAGCATGCAAGTCTCTGGTAATCTTGCAAGCCACTAAGCCAAGCAACTAAGCTAGGGGAGTGTGTTAAAACATTAGAAAGGATAAACATGGATGATACCATTACATGCCCGCATTGTGCTTGCACCATCAAAATAGGCGCGCTTTTGTCCAAACAGGCCAAACAAGATGCCCAGCGACAAATGGCGCAGGAAAAAGCAAGCTTTGAACGGGAACTCCAGCAAAAACGCCAGGAGTGGCAACAGGCCTTTAAAGATGTTGAGGGCCAAAAGCAGGAGATCGCACGCCAAAGACAAGCCCTAGAGGAGCAGATCAAGCAGAGGATACAACAGGCCCTAGATCAAGAACGCAGTCAAATGCAAACCCAAATGCAAGAAGAGCAAGCGCGCCTACTGGCACAAAATGCTACGCAATTGCAAGTGCAAAAAGAGGAGATGGAGAAAAGCTTGCAAGCCACATATGAGCTGAAACTCAGAGAAAAAGACATACAAGTGGCACGCTTGGAAAAAGCGGCCCAAGAGATGCAGCGAAAAGCCCAACTCACTTCCCAACAGCTCCAAGGCGAAGTCCAAGAAATCGCTATTGAAGAGTACTTGCACCAGAATTTTCCTTTAGATTGTATTGAAGAAATCAAAAAAGGGCGCAAGGGGGGAGATTGCGTGCAAATTGTGCATGACTACAAGTTACAAGATTGTGGCGTGATTTGCTATGAAAGCAAGCGCACCCAAAGCTTCAATGAGGAGTGGATCGAGAAATTTAAACAGGACATGCGCGAGGCTAAGGCGCATATTGGGGTGTTGGTAACCCAAGTCCTACCTAAATCGATGGAGCGCATGGGGCTGTATCAGGGAGTCTATATCTGCACTTTTCAGGAATTTAAGGGACTTTGTGGGATTTTGCGCCAGATGATTATCGATCGCGCATGGGCACAGAAGAGTCAAGAGCACAGAGGAGATAAGATCCACGAGCTCTATAATTACCTAGTAGGTCCAGAATTTGCCAAAGAGGTGGAAAATGCCCTCTTGACCTTTCGAGAAATGCAAACAGATTTGGAGAAAGAAAAGCAAGCGATGGAAAAGCTCTGGGCTAAACGGCATAAACAAATCCAAAAGATTGCCGCTATCACAGCGCGCACACGCGGCTCCATTGAGGGAATTGCGGGCAATGCGATTGCGCCTATTGAAGCTCTGGAGTTGGGAATAGAGTAGTTAGTTTAATCATTCTTGGCAGAAATCCCGCTCTGTAAACATGGTGCGTTTGTTTTAGCAGGTTGGATGAATATCGCTAATTTGTGGTGAAATCATACATGCACCTAGCACAGGAAATGTGTAAGGTTATGCCTTAGCAAATTGATGTGTGAGACCTCTAAACACGCCACATTCAGGGAATGTTTTGGAGCACAAGCTCTGCAAGCCTTCTACCATTATGGTAACACAGAGTAAGGACAAAGCTTTCCCCGCCAACAACACCAGCCTAGGAAACCCCAATATCCTTAGTATTTGAACATTTCACGCATAGGGTCTAAAGTCCGTGTGTGCATCGCTAAATTTGTCAAAAAAGCGGGCGTTGGTTCGATCTAATTTCTCTCTGATGTCTAGGCTGGTTGCTTTCTCGAGATTTTCTTGATTGCTTTTAAAAACAATGCGGTATTTAAAGAGCTCCAACATGTCCTTTATATCAGGAATACTGGCAACTCTTTTCATGTTAGTGAGCATGACGATATAGTGATGGCCGTAGTCTTTGGCGTTGGTTAAAGAGACCTTCCATTGTGCTTGCCCTACGCTCTTCCTATCGTGTAAATCCTGTGCGTCATCCAGCGAATCAATTAAAATAAAGCTCCCCGGCTCTAAATTTTCCTCAAAGATTTGGGCGCTGGTGTGGGTAGCTTGTATGCCGTAAGTTTGAAGTTGATCTTGGATTTTGGCTAGGGCTTTACTGGCGTTGTAATAGTAAAGTTTTTTACCCAAAGCTTGCAAATTTTTGCCCAAAATCTTCAGCCATGTCATCTTAGCCTCGTCCGTGCCCACTAAGAGCAAGTGATCGCCCTCTTCAAAGGGTAAAATAAATTCTCTGCCCTCATAATCCACGCCTACGCCCAGCTGTAAGCTCATGTCTTGCAAATGAAGCGCTTGGGGCATATAAACGGGTTCTTCGCCATTATAGAGCTTGCGATCCTCTAGGGGTTTTGTGCCCCGTTCCCTAGCTTCTTCTATGGTTTTTGCAATGAAATTAGGGAGCTTTTCATTAGCGGCATAGGGGATACTTGTGTAAGTCATTAACGAGTCGTCTTTTTGCTCGCCTACAGAGCTATAAATGCCTATCTTGGGCTCAAGACGCGTGGCCGCATCATTGCCCAAAACAGAAAGACTATCGTTTGTTTCGTTTACGGCTAAGGCCATGCGGTTACCAATTTGGCCCAGTATTTCCTTAGGAATTTGGCCTCCCACCATAGTTTGGGTGGAAAAAACCATGTGCACCCCATAACTGCGCCCTTTTTTAAGCAAATTAACCACCAAATTTTTAATCTCCTCTAACTTTTTGCCATCCATGAACAAGACCTGAAACTCATCAATAATCACCACAAATCTAGGCAAAGTATGGGTTTGTCTATAGCCTTTAAAATCCTTTACCCCGCAATCTTTAAACAACTGCGCACGGCGCGTCAACTCTTTATTAAGCCACTCTAAAAAAGTGATTCCATAGGCCACGCAAGCCTGCACACTCACCAACTGAGCGTGCTCTAGGGTGGGGTTAGCATAAGCGTTAAACTCCACGCCCTCTTTGTAGTCTAGCAGGAATAAACGCAATTCATCGGGGGAATAGTAGTAAGCTAAATTCTGAATGAGCACATTTAAAAAATTGGATTTCCCGCTCCCACTGCGCCCGCACACTAGGGTATGGTGCTGGGTTTGATCGCCTCCGATCTCAAATAGGACCTCTCGATGGTTTTTATCCCACCCAATGGGCGCACGCACAATATAAGTGCTCTCTTTGCTCCAAAATTCCCCCTCTTGTTGCAGTTCGCTTACCTCGCGCTTGATCTGATTGCGCCCATCATAGTAGTCAGCTACCTCTTTAGCAAAGGCGTTTAAATGCGCGGAGTTTGTGCCCGTAGAATCGTGTAGGGCTTTTAAACTCAAACGCTCAAAGGCAGGAGTGCTCTCAAACCTCTCAGCGTATTGTTCTAAGAAGCGATCTAAAAATGCCTCTTCTTTGCTACGCTCTTGTTTTTCGCTCAAGCTATAGACAAAACACAGCACCCCATTAGCCGCGCCAAAACGCACTAAGCGTTGTAAGTAGCCCCGACTTTCTGCATCTAAAGCGTCCACCCCACTTAAAAACAGAGCGCGCACCTCTAGGCGATCGGTGTTATGGCGGTTGTAGTCCATAAAATCCTTATAGCCTGCTAATTTCTCTTGTAAATTCGTTTTCAGGTATTCATAAAGGTCTTTTAGGGCTTGCTTGATCTCATCGCTCTCGGTTAAAATTTTTTGTCCATAGATGAAATCATGATCTTTTTTTAAAAGCCGCCGTGCGAGTGCAAAGACTCCACCTAATTGCAAAGCATCCACTAAGACCACTTGTAAATGAGTGAGGGGGATGGTAGAAACTAGACGCAAAAAAGCTTCGCGTAAAAATCTAGGCGTGTTTGGGCTATTGCCATAGAGGGCGGGCGGAGGGAAGGAATAGGTTTTAGGGACAAAGAATTTTTCAAAGCTTTCTTCTAAGCCTTGTGGGGTGTTTTCGCCCACTTCCAACACGCCTAAAGCTAGAAACTCAGGGTAGCTTTGACTTTCATTAAGGTGTAATTGCCCGCCTAGTTGGGGCTGACTCTCTCTAATATTATCTCTAATTTTAAGCAATCTCTCTTGACTCTCTTTAAGAGTAAAAAGCGGGCTGTGTGCAAAACGCACTTTGTGCAGGGCTTGGTCTAAATCTTGTAGGGCAGCTAACATGGTCTTCCTTTAGGGTTGTATGTTGTGGGCTTGTTGGACTAAATCACGCGCTTCTTCTAAACGCCTCGTGATACTCTCTTTATTGCCAATCATCTCCAGTTCAAGATTTTCAAACTGATTGGCCAAATGGTGCATTTCCTCAATCACTTCTGTGCTGAGTTTATGCCCTAGGTCGTCATTCATTGCCTCTAAGAACAAAGCTTGCAAATGTCTTATATGCGAAGCACTGCCTTCATAATGCATACAAAGCTCCTAAGATTCTAATTTTTTAAGGAAAAGATCAAAGGCAATCAAGGGTTTTTTAACCCCCGTATCCGTGTCTAAAAACAGCACTTGATCAGTGCTAGTATTTAAGATAAACAGCCCGCCATAGCCATCACTGCCAAAAAAGATTTCTGGTGCGTCTAAATGCGCTTTGAGCTGGTGCATGAAAAAAGCAAAGGTGCATTTGCCCTCTGTGTTGAAGTTGAGCACATTTTTAAAGGTGTAGCTCTCTTGGCCTAGTGTGAAGTTGCGTTTAGCAGGGATGGCGTTATTAGCCCGCTGTAAAAACGCTATAAAGGCAGGACTAAACTCTAGGCCGCATATCTTTTGTGCGCTCTGCAGGGCGTTTTCTTCTAGGGGGATTACAAATCCCCAATTTGGGTTTTGAGTTGGGGGAGTATTTCTTTCCATAATGGGTATCCTTTCGTGTGCGGGACAGATAAAAGCACTTCTTCGCGCACTAATTGCATCGTGCCTAGCGGGGGGTTGGGATCAAAATGCCAGAGATAGCCCTTAGGCGTGATGCCCTTATTGATCTGATCCTTGTCCTCATCGCTTAATATGTCTTGCAGGGCTGTGCTTGTAGCTAAGGCTTTTTGCAGGGCTTTGAGCGCATAAAAGCAGAGCATGGGTTTTTCATTATCTAAGGTCTTTAAATCTAATTGGGTGCTAAAAAGTGCCGGAAAAACGGGCAAATTGAGATCGTTAAAGGGAGTTTTAAAGGTTTCATCCTCAGACACTATAAAACCCTCTTTGCGCTCCTCTAAGAAAGCGCGGTATTGATCGTGAATGGCTTGAATTTGTGTTTGCTTGATCAGAGGGTCTAGCTGGGATTCTAGGCCTTGTAATTTGTCATAGAGTTTTTGAATCCAAGGGGGGATCATATACTCCTGCTCGATGATAGCAGAGGCTTTGAGCGCGCGCATGCAAAGTTCATGGTGTTCTTGCCCATAGGCCAAGTGCAAAGTCCGACTTTGTTGACAAAACTCTTCGATTAAAATCGTTTGGATACGCCTAAGCTCCTCTGTGTAAATTTCAATCGCCTCCTCTAGCAGGGCGACCTTTTGCTCCCATTTTTCGCGCTTTTCAACGGCAATATTAAGAGCGATTGTAGCCGCCCACACCTCCCACTCTGTGGCGATGGCGATGGCTAATGCGATTTCACAAGCAACCTCCCACGCCCTAGCCCTAGCTAGCCCCTCCTTTGCCTCTTGCAAAGCCTTCTTGGTCTGGGCTAGCTCCTCTTTAGTTTCCCCATAAAAGGTTTCTAGCTCCTGCAAAAAGGCGCGGGTTTCTTGGTATAAATGCTCCTGAAAATCCTCAAAACGCTCTAAGAGCGCGCGCACCTGCTCCGTGTCCACATTGACAGGCATACTAGACTCCTAAATAAGTACGCGTCTCTTCAATCTTGCGTCTGAGCCAGCGCACTTGCTCCTCAGCCTGCTCATCAAAATGCTTTAAAAAGCTCTCCAACTCTTTAAGCACTTCCTCAAATTCCCAATACTTAGCATCGTCCCAGGTATCCCCTAAAGCGCGGAAGTGTCCATTCAAACTGCGCACCATTTCGTTGAGATCGTCCATAAACTGCTGGAGATGGTTGGTGAAGTCCTCAGTTTCATCTGGGTCCATAAATGCTTGTGCCATGTTTACTCCTTAATAAAATTTCCCACCCCACCGCCCTTAAAATTAGTGGTTGTGTTCGTCCATGTTGGGAGCTTGATCCCCGCCCTGTTTGGGTAATTTGCAGGTTGTAGCCTTAGGACTTGAGGGGACTTTAGGGGCAATCCCTCTTGCCTTCCTCTGCTCTTGTAAAATCTGCAACTGCTCTTTTTGCCATTCTGATTGGTGCTCGTGGAACACAATAGGGTCATGGGGGTTGTAGGTTTCTTGTTGGGGGCTTAAGTTAGCGTTGGTGTAAAGCCTCACGCTTCCTGTTGCCTCGCCCAATAAATGCCCTCTACTATCTAGCAAGCAACCCCGAATGCCATGCTGGGTGTAGAGCAGGTGGAGCAACTCACAGAGTAGATCAGGCCCCCATAGACTTCTTTCTGATAGGGATTTGGAATAAGGGGATTGCAAGAGAGCAGAATTACAACCCTCCTCCCACACAAAGCAAAAATCCCGGGCTTTATGCGAGTCGATGTTGTATATTTCATTAAAATTTTCAAAAAAATCTTCTCTATCCTCTTGCATGCACACAAAGAGCAAACCGCCTTGTTTGGTGTGTTTAAACACCCCCACTTTTTGTTGGTAGATCACAAAAACATAGGTATACATCCTACCCCCCTAGAGTTTCAAATGCACGGAGTGTTCATCCCCCGTAGAATCTCCACCCTCAAACACGCCCACAATGATACTATCTAGGCTATCCCGCCGGATTTGGATTTGGTAAGCCGACTCTTCATAGACATCATCCAAAACCACCGTCTCTTTTACAGAATATTCGATCTCAAGGTCGCCTGCAGTCGCCTGCGCTTTTTCTGTGAAGTAAATGTCCACTTTAGAGCCCTTGAAATTGGTGATGAAGGGCATCCACACGCCCTCTTGGATGTCTTCTTTAGCCAAGACACAAGCAAAGCAATCCCCTCTTTTGATCCCCAAATGGAATTTAAAACAGGGAGCTTGGTCTTGGGCTTGGACATCATCTTCGGGGTGGACAAACACACTGCCCCCGTCCTTGCGCGCTTCTAGCAGCCCAAAGACGGTCCCAGTTTTACAAGTTACGCGTCGCTGCATATCCCATTCGGGGTCTTTGCCCGTACGCTCTTTGATGATCGCATCGGCTTCGGGTGTGCCTAGTGGGGGATAGATAGTAAAATCTAGGGGTTTTTGCGTGTCAGCCTTACATCGTGTCCCCTCTTGATCAAAGAGCATCTTGACTAAAGGGGAGCGGCACGCATTCCCGCCCAAGAAAATATGCACATGGTCAGCCTCATACATGCGTGTGCTAGCCGCGCGCAAATCATGAAAGAATTGTTTGATTGCCCCGCCAATTTGGGTCTTTAAAATGCCCAGCAATTTATCCTTATTGACGCTAAACTCCACTTTTAAGATGTCGCCCTTAGAGGTCGCTAGGGAGGTGAACTTGTAGGTCTCCTGCCCCAATTCTTGAGCGTTGATTTGCTCATCATCTAGGCCGTGCACAAAATCGCGTAAGCTCTCGGCAATGGTTTGCAAATTGCGCCGCCCCTCGCGTTTTTCGTTGATAAATTCTCGCATGGCATACACGCGCATCTGTGCGGAGTCATAATGGGGGGTGGCAATTACCAAGTCTTTTTGCCGCACCTCCTCCATATTGTCTTGAAAGACCTCTAAGGCCAAGAGTTCTAAGAGATTCTCTCCGCCCAAATACTCATTGCCCCCCGCACCAAAGTGATACAGAGTGTAGTCTCTATTGTCCTCCTCATCTTTGCCTTTTCTCCACACCCCAAAGTCATAGTCCGTGGTTCCGCCCCCAAAGTCAAAGACGGCAAAATTCACGGGGGAGTTGAGATTTTTAAATGTGAAGCCAAAGGCCTGCAAGGCGCTAATAGCGTAAGCGACTGGCTCGCTGATGCGACTCACCACACTCAGTTTTTTAAATTTGGGCTTTTCTCCCTCTTTTCTACCGCTGATGTGGGGGTCAAAGATTCCATTGGGCAGAGACTTTTTAATCCCCCTCTCAAAGCTTAACCTGATGCGCTTCACCCGCTCTTTTTCGTATTTCACGGGGTAGGACAAAGTGTAGTTCAAATACACCCCGCCAGAATTATCAAACATGTTATTGATGTAGCGGCCCAAGAGATAGGCGTAAATCTCAATGGGATCGGGCCTGCCCTCCCCATAGTCGTTCAAGTCCCCCAAGGGCCAAGGCTGCCCCTCATTGTCTTGCACTTGGATTTCATTACCCGTACTACCCGCCCATTGCTTGAGTTTACAGAAAAAGCGGTAATAATCATTACCCGTAGCTTCTTTAAAGTGATCAGAAGCCATGTGCGAAATGCTCAAATCATTAATATCTGTAAAGGGGCGTTGCTCTAGGGCGTTGTAATCTCTCAAGAATTTTTGATAATCGTAAAACTCCATGAAAGTGGGGTTTTCAAAATCTGTTGTTTCAGGGGCCTTTTTAGTGTCTAAGGTCCCAATGACAAGCAAGATTTTACGGCTATTGCGGTCTAAGATGGCGGTTGTGGTGTTCTTGGTGCCAAAGTCGATAGCCACCTCTAGGGTGTTGCTAGCGTTGTCTTTTTGGTTGATGGGGTGGCGGGGGATGAGGGTGTAGGCCCTACCCTCTTGGTTTCTGGGCAATTCAAAGGTAATGGTCTCCACCCCCTCTAAGGATCGCTTAGGGGCGATGTCCCAGTGTCCGGCATTGGGGTCTTCCAAGAGAGTGGGCTCATAGGGGGGCAAATTGATCGCTATCGCGTCCACTTCTAAAAGCCATTCTTTAAACCTCTTAAAGCCCTCAAAGCTCAAACGCCTTGTGCCATTAGGGTTGTTTAAAATCTTTTTGGCGCGTTTTAATTGGGTGGTGGTGGTGTAAAGTTGGCCATCTTGCAGGTTCTGCAACTCAGCAAGAATATCTGGCCACTCGACGGGTGGGTCTTTGGGGTTGGTGGCTATAATCACATCGATTAATTCCAATAGGTGCCGGTCGCGTTCATCAGTAGGGCCCTTGCTATGCAATTCTTTACGCTTGTCTTTAGCCCATTCTTTTAAGTTAGCATAGTCGCTTAAAAATTTTTTATCTTCGGGGCAGAATTCTTTTAACTTAATGGCTAAGGGGTGGTTGATAGGAAGAGTGATGCTTGTTAATGGGGTTCTAGGGTTGTCTTGTTTGAGATTGATAGGATCCATGGGTTTGTCCTTTCCAAAAATAGAGTTTCTTACTAATTGTTTTGCAAAATTTAAGCGGTCTAAAATACGCCTCATAGAGGGGCTAATCCAATGTCTTTTATGTCCAGACATAAAACTAGCTCACCTCAACTAGACTTTTAAAAACATTAGAACCCTGTTTGTAGCCGGCAAAATGCACCTTGCTAACCTTGCCCCGCACGGGCTGTCTAGCATCCGGGGTGGCGTGCTCTCTGGAGTTATAGTTATCTCCTACGCGCACTTCTAGGCGGCTGATCTTGGCCGAGGACTCTAATAAGACAAAGAGGGCGTTAAAAAAGGCAATCAGGGGCTGGATTTTGGGCAGGTCCCCCTTAAAGTGCTGGATGTCCTCGGCGATGCATTGCAACACAAATAAGCGATCTTGTCCCAATTGGGAGCAAAAAAGGTCGTCTAAATTGGCATCCTTAGCAAGTTCTAGCCTTTCTAAGAGCCGATCGCTCTCTTTAGCCAGCTGCAAGAGATGCACGAGGTTTAGCTTGCGGTAACCCTCCGCCTCTGCCTTGTAGGGCTTGGTGTCTTTGAGTTCTTGGGCGGTGTCTTTGAGTTTGTGCTCCAGCTTTGTATAGTCTTGTTGCAACTTGTTTTGCTTGGCCTCTAATTGTTCATAATTTTTGTCCGCTTGGCTTAACTTGTCAACTAAGTCCTTTTTATCTTTGTTGGCCTTTTCTAGGTCTTTCTCGCTTTTATCTTTGGCCTTTTGGGTTGCTTCTAGGCATCGACCCAACTCGATTTTTTCATCTTGGACCTTTTTAAGCTCTCCCTCTAGGGTTGTATTAGTCTTTCGGGTTTCTTGAAGCTGTTTGTTTAAGCCCTCCTCTCCCTCGACTTCTGCGGTGAGTTTGTCATATTTTGCCCTTAGCCCTTCCTGCCCTTCCTTGCCCTTTAGCTCGGCTTCGAATTCGTCCCGCTGGGTTTTGAATTTATCCCGCTGGGCCTTTAGTCCACCCTCTCCCTCAACTTCTGCTTTGAGATTGTTATACTTTTCCCTTAAGCCATTTTCGCCCTCAACTTCTGCTTTGAAGGCCCTTAACTCCTCTAATTCCTTTACCAGCTCTTGCCTATCTACCCCCACTTGTTGTTGTAGTGTGGCCACTCGCTCTTGCAATTCCCTATTTTTCTCTGTTAAGTCTTCATTCTCCAATCGTTCAGTTTCAATTTGTATGGCAGGGCTTGTTGCTCTTAAGTCTGCCACTTCTGCTTTTAATCCTTCTATCCTTTGTTGTAAAGCTTGGATACATTTCCCTATTTTGTTTTCTAATGCCTCGCAATCTTTACAACCTTTGTGTTTCTTTTTAGCCATGGAATCTCCCTCTACTAGAATGTCCGCCTCTTCTAGGGCTTGTTTTAGCTCCTCTAAGAGTTGGAGAACATCTGGAGAATTGTGGGTAGAAGCGGGTAGGGGCTGTGCGCCCTCATAAAGTGTTTGATTACGGTTGTCGACTATTTTTTGAAGTTGGGCTTGATTTCTAGGGCGATCTGTAGAGACTTTAGACGAGTCTACCCCCCCCCCCCCGCATTTTGAAACGCAAGCAGTGATGAGATCACCAGAGCGTTGTAGGGAAAGACGTAGTTCCATATCCCCCACATCAAAATCGCAGGGACTCGCTTCAACTGCAAAAGTTTTCAAATCTAAGCTAATCTTGACGGATTTCATGGACACCTCCTTAATTTATAACCAAAAAGCCCGACTCTAGCACATCTTTACCAAAAATCACCTAAGGCATGTGGATAAAATACTGGCAGCGGTAAAAGCGTTCGCCCAGATTGGGTTCTTGGAGGAGGGCGTGGAGTTTTTCACGGCTCAAGGGCTTGGCCTGTGTGAGTTGTTTGAGCAATAGGCGTTGTTTGTGCCCCTTAAGCATGGGTTTTAAACGCTTGAAAAATGCGCTCTGCAATACGGCCTGTTTGCTAGCGCGGGTGTGGCAAGCAGCGACAATGTCTTGCAACAATATTGTATAGGCATGTTGTAGGGTGCTGTAGTGGTTGTCAAGTGTAGCAAAGTACTTGGTTTGCATGCGCGTGCATTGGGCTTGTTCGCTGGATTTGATCGCCAGCCCTGCCCCTAATTGGTTAAAAAGATCGTTCCTAGCACAATTATTCAAGAGGGCATGGAAAGATTGCTGGGTTGGAGGGGGGAGCGGGGCTTGGGTTTCTTGAGAGTCTTGCATTTCTGCGAGCAGATCGCTACGCTGGATTTCTACACCATTAGCTAAAGGTGTGCCCTGGATGTCTTGAGAAGAGAGGCCTTGGCTTGCCAAATCTTGGGCTGTTGGTTCAGGAGGAGTTGTGTTAGTGTCAAAGTCGGGGGGTTGTAAGCGCGTGTAGTAAGTGGGGGCTTGATCGGAGGAGTTATTTAGCTGATCTTGGTTATCTTGAGAGAGTGAAGAGAGGGCAAAAAAAGGGAACAAACCCATACAGCCCAAGTGGCATATACCCAACAATCCGATACGCCAGTATGCCCAAGACAAGGTCGCTCCTCACACGCAAATGCGCCTAGTATAACCTAATATCGCAAATTTCTTCTCTTGACAACATTTTTATTTTTCTTTAATATAGAACCTTATATTATAACGGCGGATTGTTCGTAGAGATAAAGGAGTTTTGATGTCGGTTAAAGGCCGTAAGATTTGGGTAGTTGCTTGTACATTCTTAAGCCTTGCGTCCTTAAACGCAGAGCGCAACGGAGCGTATACCAGTGTGGGGTTTCAGTATTCTAGGATGGCGGGTAGCTATGTTGATGATAATGTGCCTACTTCCAAGCAATATGGTGTCTATGATGGGATGTCCTCGCTGATTGGCTCGGTAGATAAGATAAAAAACCCCGTGTCTGGCAATCTCTATGGGGTGGATGTGCAGTTGGGCTATAAGCAGTTCTTTGGGAAGAAGAAGCATTTCGGATTGCGTTATTATGGCGTGTTCAGCGGGCAGGGGGGGAATTATTACGGGGGCGCGGTTGCCAATGCCAAGGGTTCGCTTTCTAATTTATTCTATGGTGCGGGTATCGATGTGCTCTTGAACTTCTACGAGAACAAGGAACACATGGTGGGAGTCTTTGGGGGCGTGATGCTGGGGGGGAGCACTTGGGGTTTGGGCAATGGGCATGCTGATGGACAGTGTTTGGGCAAATCCACGAAGAGTGCTGGCACCGGTGAGACGATCTGTCTGAGTATGAATAAAACTTATTCCAGTTCGGCAAACGCGATCAATAACCAAAGTAGCAACAAGGCCAGTTTTTCAGCTAACTATGTGCAATTCCTCTTTAATTTTGGGTTGCGTGCCAATCTCAGCCAGCACAATGGACTGGAGCTAGGCGTGCGCATTCCCGTGATCAACGACCCCTTTTTCAAGGTCAATTACAGCAACGGCGCGAAACTAGATTTCTCGTTCCGCCGCGTGGTTGCTGTTTTTGTCAATTATGTCTACAACTTTTAGAGATTAGCTAGCACTGCTTGAGCAGATTTGTAAGGCAACTTGAAGGCTTGGGCGATGCCCTCTTGGGTAAGATAGCCTTCATAGGAACTCAAGCCCCCTAAAGTGTTGGCTACAACGGGGGTGTTGGCTTGTAAAAAGCCTTTTAAGCCATGCTGTAAGAAATAGAGCAGGTAGGGCACGCTGGCATGGCTGTAAGCGCACGAGCTGGTGCGCGCCACCACTCCGGGGATATTGGGCACTCCGTAGTGCCACAAACCCTCTTCTTTGTAAACGGGGTGTGAGTGGCTGGTTTGGTGGATCGTTTCAATACAACCCCCCAGATCGCATGCCACATCTACCACCACGCCCCCCTCTTGCATGCGCGCTAAATGGTGTTTTAAAATCACTTTGGGAGTGGCTGTAGCGGTTTGTAAAACCGCCCCCACCAGACCTAAAGCCCCCTCTAGGGCGTAAAGAATGTGTTCTTCGTTCACACTCAGCACTTCCAACTGGTATAGATGCGTGTAGGGGTGATCTTGGAGTTTGGCATAATTGAGCTCGAGTAACACCACACGCGCCCCCATCAAACTCAGAGTCTTTGCCGCTTCCAAGCCTACAACCCCTCCCCCCACGATAACCACTTTAGCCCTCGCCTCTCCCACGAGCGCACCCAATAACACCCCCTTGCCCATCTCTCCAGGCAAATGCTCCAGCCCTAAGAGGTAGTGCTGGATCAAGTGTGCCGCTAAGTTACCTGCCACCACACTCATGGGAGCTAGCATGGGGTAATTATTTTTGGGTCCAGCAATGGTCTCCGTGCAAATGCAGAGAATTTTGCGATTCACCAGCATGTGCGCTAGAGAAGCGTTATAAGCTAAATCTAGGTAACTAAACAAAGTGCTGCCCTCCTTGAGTAGAGGGTATTCGTGTTCCAAGGGTTCTTTGCACTTGACCACTACATTCTGCCCCCAGGCCTCTTCCTTGGAAACGATGCGCGCCCCTGCGCTGACATACGCCTCATTGCTATATCCGCTCAACACCCCTGCGTTTTCTTCCACGCATAGCTCCATAGGCACGCTTTTGACGAGCAAAGCGACATCTTCAGGCACCAATGCCACACGCGCCTCTAAATCCATGCTCTCCTTGACTAAACCCACTTTCAACATACGCGCTCCTTCAAGAGTAATGACAAACTTTAGAGCGCACTTTAGCGCTTTTGCACAGATGCTCGATCGCACTATCCAAAAGCTCTAGCACCACGGGTTCATCTGCCTGTGTGCCCACTTCTGGATTGTATTCCGTAACTTCTAAAGCGACAAGTTTAGAGGCAAAGCGTTTCAGTAAAAGCTCCAGCAACGCTTTTAACTCTTCGGGATGTAAGCCATTGTTTTCTCGCACGCCTGTCGACTTGAAAAGCTTGCCATCCATGATGTCTACATCTAAACTCAAATACACCAAATCCACCCCATCTAAGGCACTCTGTGCTTGATTCACACAGGCCTCCATGTCCGTTTGGATATCCTCTATTTTGAATAGGGGGATATTATAGGACGCAATCATGTCATCTTCGCTTTTTTCTGTGCTGCGTACACCAAAATATACCAGATGCTGGGGGTCAAAGGCCAGAGTTTCCTTATCTATGCCCAAAGTGCAGAGCTGTTCCCAATAGCGCTCTTCTTGGGCATTGAGAGGATTGGGTCCTGAATGCACTCTATTGAGAAGCATTCCCAAGGGCATGCCATGCAAGTGCCCCGTTTCGCTATCGTAAGCGGTGTGGATGTCTGCATGCGCGTCCAGATACAACACCCCAATTTTTTTCCTAGGATATACCCCACGCAGGGCCTGCAAAATCCCAAAGACATTGGAATGTTCTGAGCTCAAAATTAGAGGGAAGTTACCACTCTTGAACACAGCATGCATTTTGGGAATCAAATTGTCCTTACAAAAGATGTAATAGTCTTCAAAATTTTTAGCGTATCTAAAAAAGGTCTCCAACACACATTGTTTTTGACGAATGAGCACCATGTGCTCGGTGATCTCGGGGTAGCGTTCTATTAAAGCCTGCCTCAGATCTTGTACACCTTGGTTGCTTCCGTGTTTGGAAGCCCCTAATTCTGCCGCTAAACTCACTAAAATCATGGCATACCTCACCTGATGAAATGTAGCTGATAAGCTCAGATACAAAATATCAAAATTCTCCTAACCAGTGCATCAAAACCTTGACTTCTAAGAGAAGAAGGCAAAACCCACAGCTACCATAGGTGGCATGGGTGGGTGCGCTCCAACCACAGCTTCCAGCTTTGGTTATGGAGATTCAAGTTTCTGTGCTACAACGCCCTCATTGCAACCAATTTCACCCTAGGAGACAGCATGTTAGGCATTGATGAAGCGGGGCGGGGGTGCTGGTGTGGATCATTGTTTGTAGCGGGAGTGAGCTGTGATCAGGCTGTTGCAAATGAATTTATACGCTTAGGACTCAAAGAGAGCAAGCAACTTAGCAGGGAGAAACGCTTTGAATTTGCCACGCATATTAGCCAAGATAGGCGCATTCGAAGCGTAGTGGTAGCTAAAAGCGCGTTAGAGATTGATAGCAAGGGCTTGAGTGTGTGTATGCAGGAGGCGATTACAGAGATTATCGTGAAGTTGCCCGCCATCAAACATGTGCGTCTGGATGGGAACACTCTTTTTAAACTGGAATTTGCGCATTTGGAGAGTTTTGAGGCTATCATCCAAGGAGATGATAAAATCCCTCAGATTGCGATGGCCTCCATCTTAGCTAAGGCACATAAAGATCAAGAAATGCTAGCCTTAGATGAACTTTACCCTGATTATGGTTTTGCTAGACATTGTGGCTATGGCACGCGCGCGCATGCACTAGCCATCGCCAAATACGGACTTATTGGGGAACACCGCAAGAGTTTTAAAGGCATTTCCCCCTCCAATAGGGTTTAAAGGCTAGGCTACATCATACCGCCCATGCCACCCATACCGCCCATGCCACCCATATCGGGCATTGCAGGAGCTGGTTTATCTTCTTTCACTTCGTGCACGGTGGCTTCAGTAGTCAAGAGCAGGCTAGAGACAGACACCGCGTTTTGTAAAGCAATGCGAGCCACTTTAAGGGGATCGATAATACCCGCTTTAAACATGTCTACATACTCGCCATTGCTCGCGTTAAAGCCAAAGTGCGCTTCTTTGTGTTTTTCTACTTCATTGACTACCACACCGCGATCATAACCTGCATTGGCCGCAATCTGGGCTAGAGGGGCTTTAATGGCGCGTTTGATAATTTCATAACCCACTTTTTCATCTTCGTGCAATTCTAAATGCACTTTCTGGGCAGCACGAATCAAAGCCGCGCCCCCACCAATCACAATGCCTTCTTCTACAGCGGCTTTTGTGGCAGACAAAGCGTCATCTACGCGATCTTTTTTCTCTTTCATTTCCACTTCAGAAGCCGCACCCACCTTGATCACAGCCACACCACCGCTAAGTTTAGCCAAGCGTTCTTGGAGTTTTTCTTTGTCATAGTCGCTGGTGGTGGATTCGATTTGGGTTTTGATTTGGGCGATGCGATCTTTAACCGCGTTGACTTGCCCTTTACCATCTACAATCGTGGTGTTGTCTTTGTCAATCACGATGCGCGCAGCCACGCCTAGATCGCTCACATCCGCATTTTCTAGGGTTTTGCCTAGTTCTTCAGAGATCACTTGCCCGCCGGTCAAAATCGCAATGTCTTTAAGCATCTCTTTGCGGCGATCGCCAAAGCCGGGAGCTTTAACTGCAGCCACATTGAGCACACCCCTCAGTTTGTTTACTACTAAGGTTGTGAGGGCTTCGCCTTCGATGTCCTCAGCGATGATCAATAGGGGTTTGCCTTCTTTCATCGTGCGTTCGAGTAAGGGTAAAATGTCCTTCATGCTAGAGATTTTCTTATCAGTGAGCAGAATATAAGCGTTTTCTAGCTGAGTGGTCATTTTTTCTGCGTTGGTAACAAAGTAAGGAGAGAGGTAGCCACGATCAAATTGCATGCCCTCTACAACATCGAGTTCATCCTCAATTCCCTTAGCTTCCTCAACGGTGATCACGCCATCTTTGCCCACTTTTTCCATCGCATCGGCAATGAGTTTTCCGATTTTTTCATCAGAATTAGCCGAGATAGTAGCCACTTGGGTAATTTCCTCTTTGCCACCCACTTTTTTGCTAGATTTTTTCAATTCAGCAATGATGGCTTCGCTGGCTTTGTCCATGCCGCGTTTGACCTCAATGGGATTAGCTCCAGCAGTGATGTTGCGCAAGCCCTCTTTGAAAATGCTGTAAGCTAGAACGGTGGCAGTGGTGGTGCCATCCCCAGCCGCATCAGCGGTTTTGCTGGCGACTTCTTTAACCAGCTGTGCGCCCATGTTGGCTACAGGGCAGGCTAGCTCGATTTCTTTAGCTACACTCACGCCGTCCTTAGTAATGCTAGGTGCGCCGTAGCTTTTTTGAATGAGTACATTGCGCCCGCGAGGTCCCATGGTTACCTTCACGGCATCGTTGAGCTGTTTTACACCCTCAAAAAGTTTATTGCGCGCGCTATCGGAAAACTTGATTTCTTTAGTTGCCATTGTCTGTCCTTTTCTTGTTATATGAATGGGAGGGCGCGAAAAAACGCGCCAGAGTTAATTTAGTGGCTGTGGCAGCAATTGCCTTCGTGCTTATGATCGCCTTTGTGGTGTTCATGCCCATGCCCGTGGCAGCAAGAATCCACCACGCCTAGTACATCTTCGAGTTCTAAAACCATAAATTCTTTTCCGTCTAGCACGATTTCTGTGCCTTTGTATTTTCCAAAGGCTACCACGTCGCCCTCTTTGAGGCATTTACAGCCTTCGCTGATTTTATGACTAACAGCTTTTACCACGCCCATTTGAGGCTTTTCTTTGGCGTTGTCGGGAATAATAATCCCAGAAGCCGTCTTTTTTTCTTCCTCTAGTCTTTCAACTAGCACTCTTTCGCCTAATGGTTTAAACATCGCGTCTCCTTATGCAAAAATTAGCACTTAAAAAAATTAAGTGCCACAATACTAGCAAAAAATCTGGAGCAAGTCAAGACTTAATGCAAGTTTAAAATATTTTACTAAAAAAACTTTATAGTTAAAGACTAAAGTTAATTATTGATTATACTATCAATAATCTTTTTGACAAATAAGTCTATCTTGGTTACTATGCGAACATGATCGCTCAAGAATCCCTAGAACAACTCAAGCAGGTTGCCGATATTGTGGCGGTGGCACAGAACTACCTAGAGCTTAAAAGAGCGGGTAATCTTTATATGGCTATCTGCCCTTTTCATAACGAAAAGACACCCAGTTTTACCATTAACCCCATACGCAATAACTTCAAGTGCTTTGGGTGTGGCAAGTATGGTAATGCGATCACTTTTATGATGGAGTACGAACAATTAGATTTTGTGGAAGCGGTGCAAAAACTCGCCAACATGTTTTCTATTTCCCTAGAATACACTACTACTCCACCCCAACATCCTCAAGAATTAGACCTTTTAGAAGAAGTGACGCGTTGTTATCAAAGCTTGTTAGAGCACAATAAAGAGGCGCAAGATTATTTATCCACTCGTGGTGTACACGCCACGAGTGTGCAGGAGTTTCGTTTAGGTTTTTGTGTGGGATCGCGCGTACTAGAGCATGTCCAACGTCAAAGATTGGATAAACAAGCCCTCCTAGACTTAGGAGTCTTGGGGCAGGATGAAAGCGGGAGAATTTACGCGCGTTTTCACAACCGCCTGATCTTCCCCATCCATAACCCTAATGGGAAAATTGTAGGTTTCGGGGGGCGGATTTTGCAGCCTCAAGCCAACATGGCTAAATACATTAACTCTCCCCAGAGCGCGTTGTTTAACAAATCCAAATTGCTATATGGTTATTTTCAAGGGCGCCAACACATTGCCAAAAACAAAAAACTCATTTTGACAGAGGGCTACTTAGATGTGATCTTACTCCATCAAGCGGGGTTTAAAAGCGCAGTGGCTACTCTGGGCACGGCCCTAACTGAGCAACACCTACCTCTCATGGAGCGTTTTAATCCAGATGTGGTAGTGGGTTATGATGGAGATGAAGCAGGCAGGGCAGCAGCCTTCAAGGGCGCAAAAATGCTCGCGCAAGCCAACAGATTGGGAGGGGTAGTGTTGTTTGAAAATGGCTTAGACCCAGCCGATCTGATCGCCCAGGGACAGATTAGGGCGATTAGTGCACTTTTGAACAAGCCCATGCCCTTTGTCGAACATGTTGTGCGGGCTATGTGTGCTAGAGTCAATGTCCACGATCCCATAGCAAAACAACAAGCTTTGCAGGAAGTATTGGTCTTTTTGCACACCTTACCCTTTTTAACCCAGGAACATTACCAAGAAATGGTGGCGCATCTCTTGGACATTCCTCCTGTGCTTGTGCGCTTAAAGCACCACAAAAAAGCCTTTACGCCCAGTCTCAAAGCCCCACCATCTAAGCCACAGCATGATAAGATGGAATCCATACTGCTTCACTATCTCTTAAACGATCTGTCTTTGCTCGAACGAGCTCGTCCCTTTTTGGAGATCACGCTTTTCAAGACACTAGCGAGTGAATTAAGCGCTCTACTCGCGGGTCAATACAATGATCCTAGATTGATTGAAATCCGTTTAGACACCAGTTTACCCGTGCATGAAAATGGTTTTAGAGAAGAGTTTATCGCATTTCTAAAGAGGCGTTATCAGGAACACCAGCAACAAATCAACACTCTATATAAAAACCTGGACTTCGAACAGCGTCTGGAGATGTTCACCGATTTACACCATAAAATAGTACAATTAGCCCAGAGAAAAGGAGAGTATTATGAAAGCCTTAGCCTTATTTAGTGGGGGGTTGGACAGCTTGCTGTCCATGCACTTGGTGGCTTCCCAAGGAATTGAAGTGATTGCCCTGCACTTCAATATTGGCTTTGGGGGCAATAAAGACAAGAGAGAATACCTGGAGAAAGCCAGTGCGCAGGTGGGTGCGCAATTGCTTTTATGCGATATTCAAGAGCAGTTCTTTGATGAAGTGCTCTTTAAGCCCAAATACGGCTATGGCAAGTACTTTAACCCTTGTATTGATTGCCATGCCAATATGTTCAGACAGGCCTTTTACAAACTCCTAGAACTGCAAGCGGATTTTGTAATCAGTGGGGAGGTGTTGGGCCAGCGCCCCAAGAGTCAGCGCAAAGAAGCTCTAGGGCAGGTCCAACAACTCGTGCGGAGTTTTGGAGCTGAAGAGTGCTTTGATGGGATTTTGGATCGCGGGGGCGACAACCCCAATAAACCTCAATTCTTAGATCAACTCTTGCTAAGACCCATGAGTGCCCAACTTTTAGAACCTAGTTTTATAGAAAAGCAAGGTTGGGTGGATCGCACTAAACTTTGGGATGTGCAGGGGCGTAGTCGCGTGCGCCAACTCGCCAAGATCAAAGAGCTTGGATTAGGGTATTATGAAAACCCCAGCGGAGGCTGTTTGCTCACGGATTTAAGTGTGAGTCAAAAGCTTAAAGACCTCCAAGCCCACCGCCAAAATACCCAACAACAGATGGTGGTGCAAGATAATTTGATTGTGAAAGTTGGGCGTTACATGGTGGTGGGGGAGGCGCGTTGCGTGGTGGCGCGCAATGAGCTGGAGAATGCCAAATTGGATATTAATCATCCATTAATGGATCGCATCGAACTACTTGATTGCAAAGGTCCCTTAGGACTGGTAGAGAAAAGCGCGAGCGCACAAGAGAAAAATCTGTGTGCGCGCATTGTGCTGGGATATGGAAAAAGTCAGGCAGACACACTATATCGCGTGCAGGTGGGCGATGCACTTTTGCATTTGAACCCTATGCATAGAGAAGAGGCACAAAAATATCTTTTCTTGGGTTGAGAATGGGTATAATGGCGCGATGAGGAGCTAGAGATGGAAAAGTTTATCGGATTAGGGGTTGTGGGTAATTTTGCTAGACATTTGGAACAAGCAGGTGAAATCCATAGCTTCATCAATATGAAGCACATTGAGAAAGACGCGCCTAAGGGGTTGTTTCCCTTTTATCTTCCTCATGACGATGGGTATTTGGGGCGTTATTGCATCGATAATCGTTATATTATCCTGCCCCCCGATATGGTGGACTTGCATGTTCAGGCTGAACCAGAAATTGCCCTAGAGTGTGAGATTTTCTATGATGATAAGGGGCGCGTGAGAAGTGTGGTACCCAGCCATTTTATGGCCTTTAACGATACTTCTATCCGTAATCTTAAAGCAGAGAGACTCTCTGAAAAGAAAAACTTTTCCAAAGGTTCTAAGGGAATGGGGGAGAAATTGCTCATCGATCGTTTCGTCTATGGGGGCGTGTGCAATGATTACTCGATCGCCTCGTTTCTCACCAGAGAGGGCCAAACTCATGTTTATGGAGAAAACTCTAAACTCGTCAAGTACGAGTATTTCTACGACAAGCTTTTAGGCTGGATTGTGGAGATGTGCAACACCCAAAGGGATACAGGGAGTTTAGAGGATTTGCAGGAGATCTTACGATCCCAGCACTTAACTCCTAAGTGCATCATCACCATCGGGGCAACCCCCTACATGCCCTTTGCTCAAGAACACTTCTTGCGACAGGGGGATATAGTTACCATCATTGCCTACAACCACCGTCGCTATAGCTTTGAAAAGATTTTTGAGGTGGTGTCTACCCAACAGCTTGGTAAAACTCGCCTCAAGGCGGTGTCCTATATCCAGCAAGAGGTTGTTGTAGAGGGGAGTTTCTAGCCCCAAGATTATTTTTTTATCACATCTTTAATACTCTTTGAACATTCTATTAAGAGTTTTTTAAATCATTTTTTATTAAAAATAAGACGAAATTTTATTAATAGAGGGAAAACATGAAGACAAAGAAGATTCTTGATCCCCATCAGGAGTTCAATAAACTCAAGCAAGAATATTGGAAACAGGAGCACATCTACGCCACCTACCTACGCGAGAGCAAACGCAACCTCTATGGTTGCAGGGACATTGCTACCCGTCACCAATTCTTTGTCGATCGCATGCATGCCTACAAGCCCCTTAATGATATTTACTTGCATCTGCGGGAGTTTTCCAAGCGACACAAAATCGCTATGCACCAAATCAGAGAATCCTTTGAAAAGTTCCGACGCACTTACAATAACACTTTGACCTCTATCAGACGCTATGAGGTAAAAATTCAAAAAATCAAAGAGGGCAAATCCCCCTCTGATTGGGATTAATAAAGTCTGACTCCAAAAGCGTGTTTGGGTATACATGTCCCGACCGCGCACGCCTCGATGCCTAGGTCGTGTAGAGTATGCAGGCACTTCTGTACCTTTTTAGCCTCTAATGCTACTATTAACCCCCCAGAGGTTTGCGCGTCATAAAAGAGAATATCGGGGAGCCTTGTTTGGCTACACACGCCAGATTGCAAAGCTTGTTTGTTAGCCACACTACCCCCTGGATACACTCCTTCTTGAGCAAGTTCCAGCGCTCCCTCTAAAAGAGGGATTGCACTCGTATCTATTTCTATGGAGATGGTAGGGTTGAGCATTTCATACAAATGCCCGATGAGTCCAAAACCAGTTACATCTGTACAAGCATGCACATTAAAATTTTGTAGGCAGCGCATGGCCTTGAAATTCAAGGCCGCCATGCTGGCGATCGCTTGGGGTGCATGCGCTAAGCGCTTTCTTTTTAAGGCGGTGGTGATAATCCCACTGCCTAGGGGTTTTGTTAGGATAAGCACATCGCCTACTTGCGCCCCATCGTTACGCCACAAGTGCTTTTCCACAATTCCTGTGACACTTAGACCATATTTTTGTTCCACATCGCTTAAACTATGTCCGCCTAAGAGTGCACAAGCGCACTCGCTTAGTTTATCCAATGAGCCCTGCATGATCGCGCGCACGCTCTCTTTACTAACATGCTCTTGATCCCAAGCCAAAATACTCAGCGCGCTGATTGCGCGCGCACCTTTAGCAAAGACATCGCTCAACGCATTGGCTGTGGCAATCTGCCCATACAAATAGGGGTCATCAACCACTGGAGGGATCACATCTACACTTTGCACAAGCAAAGACCCCCCCACCTGCACCGCTCCACAGTCATCCCCATCGCTAAAATCTAACACCACACCTTCTAAGCGGGGTTGTTTGAGCTTGGCCGTGATTTGTTTGAGGTCTTCCAGACCCACCTTGGCCGCTCAACCCGCACAGCGTACAAATTGGGTTAACGCCTCTGCCAAATTCTTCCTTAAAAATCTCCACACCCATAGCTAGAAGCTAGAGGATTGCTCCCCATGGGAGTAGTGGTATTATCAAAACCTGCCTTACAAAGAGGTCTTATAGCTTCTGCTCCAAGAGTTGCCGCTCCAACTCCGCACATTGTGACCTCTGTGCTTATAGCATAAATTCGCCACATGCAATCTTATATCCTCATAGCTAAAGTAGATTTAGCGCGCGGGAAGTCAAACATAGCCCCCACCCCAGGAGAATTTTTCACGCAGGACCTGAAAATAATCCCGTTCTAAGGGCTGGAGTAAAGTGGCCTGCTGGATAGCTTGTTGTAGGCAAAGTTCTTGATCGGGGCGCATGAGGTGGTGGCTCTGCCCATCAAGCACAATCATGCAAGATTTATGCGTCCTAATACTGAGCTGGACATGCGAGCCCAAGATAAGGGGGCGTTGGGTGAGAGAGTGGGGAGCGATGGGGGTGATCAAGATATTTTGGCATAGAGGGTGCACCACACTGCCCCCCACACTGATATTGTACGCGCTCGAGCCTAGAGGAGTGGCCACAATCAGCCCATCAACTTGGTAGACATTAGCCAACACCCCTTCCACAAAGAGTTGGAGCTCTAAAATTCCATACACATCTTTTTTGGTAACCACGATATCATTAGCACACACAAAGCGAGTGTGTTCCTGATCGTCCAGCCACGCCTCTAACATCAAATGCTTTTCAACGCGGTAATACCCATTTTTGAGAGCGTGCAAGAAATCCGCCACGCCACTCAAGTTGGTTGCTGTCAAAAAACCTAAATTTCCCACATGCACCCCAAAACACGCCGATCCACTGCGCAGAGCCCCCAAAAGGGTGCCATCACCCCCCAAACAGAGCAAAACTCCACCAGGCTGAGGCGAGAAATCATAGTTCATGCCCGCCTCTTGTAAGGCCTGCTCTAAAGCATGCAAGGATTCGGGAGGGATCAAGGGCTTGAGGAGGACATGGACATGTTCAATGGGGGAATTGGGAAGAGTCATTTAGGGAAACTTCGCTAGCATTTTTGAAATCCTAAACAAAAAAGCCCCAAGAGGCGAACCTCTCAGGGCTAAAAGGAGGGGGACTGTGATTGTAGCGCGGAGTTTCTTAAATACTGCTTAGAAAGCATAGCGCATCCCCATATTGCCTGTAATATTAATATCTTGGTAATCTAACCCAAAACGCGCGCCAATGCCCGCATTCACATAGAGAGATTTCCACAAACGCACCTCTCCGCCCATCGTCAAGCTCGCAAAGGTGTTGTAGAGCCCACCCTTACGATAGCTCAAAGTGTTATTCCCAATGAAGCGCACTAACTTATCCCCCAAAGAGTGCACAAAGAGGTCGCGCCCGATGTCCGCGATGACAAAATAATAAGAGTTTTTGCCAAAATAATGGCGACTCTCTAGGGCAACATTGAGGGTGAGCACGGATTTCTTATTAGGATCCGCATTGGCCTTAAAGCGATCGTAAATGGGGTTGTCCATGATCCCCTGTAGACTAGAGAGCCCGATGTAGTAATAACGCATGGCAATCTGGGGTTTGAGCACCACACTCTTATTTTTAAAGAAAAAGTCATAGCCATAGTTCACGCCCACATTAGTAGTCCATGTGTTGTATTTGTAGCGTTGGTTGACAATGGAGAGAATGGGGTTGGCGGCATTCACATAGTTCTTGTTATAGCCCCAAGTCTCATTCGCGCTCAAAGTGATCTCGCTATTTTTGGCAAAGATACGGCTATAAAGCCCCACATTGACATTATTGCTATTGGCATTCACAATATTGCCATGAAAACCACTATAGGCATAGGCAACATACCCCCCCACAATTGCGCCTTTCACAAAGCGATCATAGCCCACATTGATTCCATACAGAGTGCCCGTACCCCCAGCCACAAAGCTAGCCCCCCCCACGCCCTGCATCCAAAGGTTATTCTTGATCTTGTCGCGTTGGGAGTAGGCCAAGATCACATCCATCGCATTGGGCACAGCACTAGCAAAGCGTTCACCCTTGATATCTTCCAAGAAGTCATGGAAAGTAGGCACGCTGGCGGTGAAATTAGAGAGTTTAGCCAAACGGCTCATCTGTTGGGTGTAGGTGTTGAGCTGCAAAATATCGGTCGAATTGTTTTTGAGCGAAGGGCTGGCGATGAGGTCAATGCTATTGGCGATGTCCTTAGCCATTTTAACCAAAGTAGCAGACGAGTTGTTTTCCAAATAATAGGGTGCAAAAAGCGGGGTGTTCTTGGTGTCGACCAAGAGCGCACTGAGCCACTCCATCACCCTAGGGCCACCCGCCTTATAGACGGCCTGCACGCTTGAGCTCCCCTGTATTTGCTGGATATACTCTTGAATCGTGGGGACCACGATATCGGGCTGCTTGCCCACCCCCACTTGGATATTGTTATAGGCGATCGAAGAGGTTACCTTTTGCCCTTGAGCGTTTTCATAGCTCACGCTCAAGCCCCGATTAGCAATATCCACTGCTTTACCATTATAGACCAATCCATCCCCCCGAGCGTTGAGCTCCATGCGCCCCCCATTGACACTCAGCTGGGTATACAGGCTCAAGTAATCCTTCCAACTATTGGGGTTAAAGGGCTTGTTGTAGAGATTGTAATCAATCCACTTAGCCTGCACCAAAGTGTAGGCTGCGTTATTAGCCTGAGTGTTGAGGGAGAGAGGGGGCGTGTCAGCAGTGGGTTTAAGCGTGGCGATGCCCTTCACATCAATAAAGGGGGTGTTGGCATTTTGTGCCCCAGCATTGAACAACATGCTTCCCTGAGAGCTAAACGCCCCGCCCACATTAATTCCACTGGGGTTAGTGGTCAAAGTCGCCCCAGAGTAGAGGGTAAAGTCTTGGGCTATCTGCACGGCACTATCAGAGGGGGGAGGTTGATTAGGGGAAGTTTGGGGTTGAATTGGGATGCGCGTAGAGGCATTGTTGAGCGCGTCTTTGATACTCAAGTTATTGGCTAAAAGTGAGGTATTTGGGGCTAGATTAATCGTGCCTAAAAGCGTTTTCCCCGTAATCGCTGAGAGGTCCACCTTCCCACCCTTGGCCTCAATGGTGCCCAAGTAGTTAAAATTGAGTGCGCTGACATTAATGCCCTCGTATTCATTGTTTGTAGTCAGCGTGCCCGCTTTGACAGTAACATTATTAAACTGCGCATTGATATTGAGCCCATTGGTGGCATTGAGTGTGCTCACCTCAATATCGGATTGGTTATTAGAAAAAAAGTTCAGTGTGCCCGCGTAGTTAGTGAAATCAATGCTATTAGTGCCATTAAAGACAATTTTATCCCCAGCTACAAAGCTCAACGCCCCCCCCGTGGCATTGCTAAATTTGCTATTGTTGACAAAGACATTTTGAGCGCCCATAAAGCTAAAATAGCCCTTTTCCCACAGCCAGCTTAAGCCCTTGGGAGCCAAGAGATTGCCCACGCCAACCTCTTTTAATTGCTTTTGCAGGCCATCAGAAAGCACGCTGCCCAAGCCCCTAGACCACAACCCTCCCAAACCCTTGTCTTGCATAATGGCATTGGCAATGGCTTGGAGGTCTTTTTGTTGGCTTAGTTGGTTCAGGGTATTGAGCAAATCCGGACCCAACAGCTGGTTTAAAAGTTTGGCGGTGGTGTTGCCTAGCATGTCAGTGAGAGCGGGCGGAGGGTTGAGCACATTTTGAATGGCCACATCCATCATGCTCCCCAAAATTTGGGGCCCTAGCCACGCCACACTTTTATTGATGAGGTCTTGCTGAGTCAGGACGGTTTTTAAAATTTGCCCAAAGGTGGTGTCATTTAAAAATTTTTGCGCGGCCTCAATGCCAGCGTCGGTACCGGCTTGATCAATAGCTTGTTGCAAGGTCATGCCTGTAAGCGGGGCAAGCTGGTTCATGAGCGTCCAAAGGGTGTCTTTGCTATAAAAGCCGTTGATGATTTTTCTAGCACCATCTAAACCCCCGCCAAAATTTAGAGCCGTTTGTGCTGCAGGAGAGGCTTTGCCAATGGCATCGCTAATTTGCCCATAAATCCAATTCCGCGTCTTTTCGCTAAAGTCTTGAATCAAGCCATTATCTCCCAATAACGACCCCACAGTTTTACTACTGACAACCTCCTTAATAATCCTCATCATGTCGGGCAATTCTAAGAGCGCACTCATGTCCTTGGCATCAAAGAGATCGCCCAGAGGTTTATCCGCAATGCTGGAAGGCAACAACCCCCCCAAGCTTTGGATACTGGAGGGCAACAGCGCATCGCCTGCAGCCTTCTCATAAATGAGATTACCCAGAGTCTGCCCTAAGCCCGCCTGCCCTAAAATCTTATAAAAGCCCTCCTGCCCTAAAAGGGGGAAGATTTGATCGGTGCCCTCTGCAGTGATAGTAGCCTCATTGAGAGTTAGATCGCTCGCGCTATTAAAGCTCACAGAGGCACTCCCTCCAGTCTGCCACGCATTCCCGCTTCCTAAAGTGCCCGTGATATAAATATCTTTGGCATTGAAAGTAGCATCAATGTAGCCCAAGCCCACCGAAGTAGATTCGAGCAACTGGCCCAGATTGGTGCTACGCAATTCCTGGCAACTAGAGGGCCCGCTACAAGTGTCGCTATACCCATTCCCCCCAAACCAGATCACGCTATCGCTTTGAGTTTTGCCCACCTGTGCGCCTCCCACCACCAAAGTACCATTCTCAAATGTTTGGTTGATTCGTGCAGAGAGCCCTCCAATGAGGTCGGTAAGCTCTTGCTTTTGCTCAGGAGTAAGGGTAACATGAGCATTCTCTAGGGCTTGCATCACCTTAGTCGGGTCGTTTAAATTACTGAGTACACCCGATTTAAGTAGACTCTCCAACTGAGGCCACAGACCAGAGGCCAAATTATAAAGACCACTCAAATTAGCCTGTGTGATAGCGGGGTTGTAGATGTGCAAAGGGTCTAGGGGCTGGTTATAAGCCCCATAGGTGCCCGGGATTTCGGGTATTAGGGGGTTAGTCATGGAGGTCGTAGGCGGGATAAACACGCCCTTTAAATTGCTGTCTAAAAAGAAGGTACCCGTACGCGCGTCTTGGTAATCGTATTGGGTCCCCGCGACATTCTGTCGGGATTCCCTGTAGTAGTAGAGTTCGGGCGCGATGTTGAAGAGCGAAGTTTCCACAGGGTGCAAGCTCTGTGAGATTGTCACGACAAGCTTGTTATTTTGCAGACTCTCTGTGATTGTCTGCGCACCATTGAGGGGGTTGGCAAAGCTCCAGCTATTTTGCGCAGCATCATAGGTGGCGTCTGTAATTTTCATTCCATAGAAATCGATCCTCTTATACCCATCTGCTCCGCTAATGCCTGTAAACCCTTGCGTGGTGTTGATAATGCTATAGACCTTAGAGGTTCTATGGGGCAATGCGGTGAAAATATCCACATTAGAAATATCCAATAAGCCCGCACTACCGAATTTGAACGCCCCCTTGACATCCATGTAAGGCTTGACAATATTGGGCGTGAGAATCCCCTTAAGGGTCAAACTCCCATCGAGGTTAAAACTCCCAAATTCCAGCGTGCTATTCTCTTTGCTATAAAAGGAGCTACTGCCTGTGCTTGTGGTGTCGCCAGCAGTGAGCGTACTCTGTCCCATTAAGGCAACATCTGCCCCATTGAGATTGAGTGCTTGCATATTAAGAGAGCTAGCCCCTGCCAAGTTGATATTCACGCCATCATCAAGCTCTGTGGTGCCCTTAATGGTCGCTGTAGCTTGGTTAGAGAGAATTAAGCTGGAGCTCCCGCTAAAGGTGGCATCCTTTTCGAACTTTACATTCGAGTTGGGATCATTGATTCCTAAAGTAGATTCCCCGCCAAAGAGCGCGTTATCACTAAAGGTGATCGTACTCCCGCTATTCACACTCAGTACCGCATTATCCGCAAGCGTGATCGCCTTTTTAAAAGTCGCCGTGCTTTGATTGAGCAAACTCAAGCGCGCGCTATCCATGAAGTATGTCCCCCCATTCAAGGTCAGTGTACTCTGGTGATCTAAATTGATCACGCTATTATCATGGAGAGGCGGACTTTCCGTGCCCGCACTTTGACCTTCTTGACCTTCTTGATTGTTTTGGTTGTTCTGATTTTGATTGTTTTGACTTTGATTCTGACTATTTTGATTTTGATTGCTTTGATTGTCTTGGACAATCTTAGTGCAGGGTGCGTTCTCTTCCGGATTGAGGGAACTCCCAAGGCATAAAGTCCCTACAACCTCCGCCTGACTAGCGTTATTGAGCCACAGCCCGCTATTGTTTTTGAGGACAAGGTCGCCCAAGAAATGCGCGCGGCTTTCTTGATTGAGGCTAAAGAGAGTATTGCTCGCTACTGCGCTGACAGCAGTCCCCGCAGGAGCTCCAGTAGAAGTGGTAGTATTGTTACCATTGCCAAAACCATTTACATAAATATTACTTCCCAAGCCCAGCCCAAAGGTGCTGCCCACTAGGTTGATAGTAGGCGAGTCCATTTGAATAGCCGACTGGCTGCCCTGCACATCACTATTGCTCATGCTCAAACTCTTATGCCCACTGAAGCTAAAGCCTCCCCAAGAGGCATCGCTGAAGATGGAGTTAAGGATGGTGAGATCGTTTTTGGCAATTAAGTATCCCGTAGAATGCTGACTGCCAAATGGAGTTGCCATTCCAGGAAAGACAGTGATAATATTTTCATAAGTCAAGCCATCGGCGGTGAGATTGTTGCCAGCTTGAAAAGTCAAATTAGCCCCACCTCCAAAGGCAAAAGTTCCGGTTTTAATGGTATTGGTGAGGTAAATATCGTTATCAGCCTTGAACTTAGCATTAATAAAACCGCATGCGATAAGGCAGCGCGTTCCACCGGTTGCTAGAGCTTGGTTCCCAAACCATACCGTCCCCCCCGTGGCCGGAGCTGCCCGGCTATTGCCCATCACAAACACCCCACCCCCATTGATATTGATCGTAAAATCTCCCCCGGCTCCGCGCACATAAGTGGGGAGCAAATTCCCATTAGGATTGTAATTGGCATTGTAGATACCAGGATTAGGAACACCCCAACAAAGAACAGCGTTATAACACGGCCCGCTGGTATTCTTTAGCAAAGGATTGACATAGGCCACACCCCCATTGGTATTAAAACTTGTCGACACGCCCTGTTTACCCAACCAAAAGATAGACTCCCAAACATTGGTAGGAATTGTGATTGGATTGAGCACAAGCTTTCCATTGTTCCAAGTCGCTTTGACTTCAAAGGTTTTGTATCCACCTGAGGTATCCTCTAGGGTCGCTTGGTCATTCCCGGTACTTGTCGTATTGCTTGAGGAGAGACCTTGAAACTGCAAAATCTGGGCAATCTGGCTACTGGAGAGGTTTTTGAGTTTTTGCCCCCCGTACATTATCTTATCTGGGTTGTCAAATAGGGTATAGTCTTGCCCCACTTTCAAACCCTGGGTGATATTAAAGACTGCCCCCGGAGCAATAGTTACATTGCTTTTCAGTTGCAAAAAGGGCGAACTCCCTGTCAGAATAGTGTTTACACCAGCAAAAGTGACGCTGTTTTGTCCATTAGCACCCATGCTCTGAAAGGTGTAAGTAGGTTCCCCTGCAAAAGTGCTATCGGTGAATTGGAGCTGGTCGGCTTTAAAATTGGTCTTTTTGGCATCAAAGAGTACATTGTTAAAGGTGGAAGTCTTGCCTTCAATGGCTAAACCACTCATGCCCGTGATGCTCGTGTTGGTCATGCTCAAAGTGCCATTATTGACACCATTTTTTTTAGCCTCAAAGTGCATCTCTGTGCCCGAACCACTAAAGTCACTATTGGTGATGATAGTTTCCTGATCGCTATGGATACTGGTGATTCCCCCCGTTTCATCCACATAGTGCATGTCCTCCATTTTCATGGTGGTGCCCGCTTGGAAATAAGAGTTAGAGCGCTGGGTACCCGCTTTGAGAGTTTGGTAGTAGAGGCCATCGGCAGTGAAATTCTGGGTAGCTTTAAAGGTGATGTCTGTGCCCCCCCCCGTTTTAAATTCATTTCCTGTTTTAAAAATATTGGTCATGTAGATATTGGGAGCAGTCATGGTGCCCGTGACATAGCCCACCAAACCTCCATTCCCACCAACCCCTCCAATTTGCACAGTCCCCCCCTTGGCGGGGTCTTTTTTGTCATTCCCAATGATCAAAGTATCGGTATTGGTAGCGTTGTTAAAATTGAGACTAAAACCGCCTCCAGTACTTGAATAAGTATCCAAAAAATTCCCATTGGGGTTATAATTGGCGTTATAGTTACAAGTGCCAATCCAAGAGTAAGATTCGCACTTTAAAGTGTCTTTGAGTAGGGGGTCGATGTAAGCAATGCCGTTGGCCATCGTTTTTGTGTCATGCCCTAGCCAATACACCGTGTTCCAGACATTATTAGGTGCAACGGCCTTGAGGGGTCCTCCCGCTAATAAAGCTCCCGCTAATAAAGCTCCCGCTTTAGAAGCCCCTTTGGGGAGCGGCGCGAGCTTGGGGATCACCAAGGGGCGTTTGGGGGGATTGGGCCTGGGGGGTTCAAAGACACGGGGGCTAAAGGCGTAAAGTTGAGCGCGCTGGGATTGGTTGGCCTTAATGCGTTTGGCCACCGCATGACTGAGTTTAAGGGTAAGCGGGTGCACTTGTTTCATAGAAAACCTTTCCCATGTTTAACCCTCCTTTATACCACAAAAACGCTAACTAGCCACTTGCACATTATTTGCTTGTTTTTGTCACCATCGTAGTCGCAACTCCTAACAACTAATCTCAAGCTGTAGCAGAAACGCCTTGCTATTGAACTGAGGTGCAAGCCACACACGCCCATACACCTATACAAAAATTCAGTCGGGAAAATCAATAAGTCTCTCCAAAGACTCTCTCAGGTCTTCTTTGTCCCTCTTTTCAAATTTTAGTAATATTATTTAATCATATTATAATAATAAAAAATAATAGAAAGCATGTTGCAAATCCTGCTTTTACGCTATGATCTCTAAAAACCACAAAGAGATAACATGAACTTATTCAACCTACACGCCCCCTATGCCATGAGTTTGGAGCAACAAAAAGTCGTGCAAACTTTAAGTGAGGGGGTAAAGCAAGGGGCGCGTTACCAAACTTTAATCGGGGTTACGGGCTCTGGCAAAACCTTTAGCATGGCCAATTTGATCGCGCGCTTGCAAATGCCTACCTTGATTATGAGCCATAATAAGACCTTATGCGCCCAACTTTATAGCGAGTTTAAAGGCTTTTTCCCCAACAACCATGTGGAATACTTTATCTCCCACTTTGATTATTACCAGCCCGAATCCTACATCCCCAGACGCGATCTCTTCATCGAAAAGGACAGCTCGATCAATGAAGATTTAGAACGCCTACGCTTGAGCGCGGTAACTTCATTGCTCAGTTATGAGGATGTGATTGTGGTCGCTAGTGTGTCGGCTAATTATGGGCTGGGCAACCCAGCGGAGTATTTGAGCATGCTAGAAAAAATCCAAGTGGGGCAAGTGCGCCCTTATAAGCAATTTTTACTCAAACTGGTAGAAATGGGCTATGCGCGCCAAGAAATCCTAGAGAGGGGTAAATTTAGGGTAGTGGGGGAGTGTGTGGATATTTTCCCCGCCTATAATGATGAAAACTTTATCCGTGTAGAGTTTTTTGGCGATGAGATCGAGCGCATCACCAGCATGGACGCGTTGGAGAACACTCCCTTAAAACAATTAGACTCTTACCCCCTCTATGCGGCAAATGCCTTTATTGTGGGTCCGGAGCGTTTGCAACAAGCCATTAAAGATATTGAGCAAGAATTGCAGGCACGCCTAAGCTTTTTCAAACAAGCCCAAAAACCCCTAGAGTATGAGCGCCTTAAAACCCGCACCGAATTTGATTTAGAGATGATTAGTGCCACAGGCATTTGTAAGGGTATTGAAAATTACGCGCGCCACTTCACGGGCAAACAAGAGGGGGAGACCCCCTATACTTTGATGGATTACTTCGCCCAAAAGCAACGCCCCTTTTTGGTGATAGTCGACGAGTCGCATGTGAGTTTGCCCCAATTTAAGGGCATGTACGCCGGGGATTTGAGCCGTAAGCAAGTCTTGGTAGATTATGGCTTTAGATTGCCCTGTGCGCTGGATAACCGCCCGCTTAAATACGAAGAGTTTATCACCAAACCCCCCCATTTTCTCTTTGTCTCAGCTACCCCTAACCCCCTAGAGTTAGAACTCTCACAAGGTCATATCGCTGAACAGATTATCCGCCCCACCGGGTTATTAGACCCCGAGTATGAAGTGCGCCCCGTGGCTAACCAAGTTAGAGATTTATTTGAGAGCATAAAGGTAGTGGTAGCCAGAAAAGAGCGCGTGCTGGTTACTACCTTGACTAAGCGCATGGCCGAAGAGTTATGCAAGCACTATTTAGAATGGGGCTTGAAGGTGCAGTACCTGCATAGCGATATTGATGCGATCGAGCGTAACCACTTGATTAGAGAGCTTAGATTAGGGGTTTTTGATGTGCTCATTGGGATCAACTTGTTAAGGGAGGGGCTAGATTTGCCTGAAGTCTCTTTAGTGGCGATCCTGGATGCGGATAAAGAGGGGTTTTTGCGCAGTGAAACCAGCTTGATTCAAACGATGGGGCGCGCCGCACGGCATGTGCGTGGCAAGGTACTTTTTTATGCCGATAAAATCACGGCGAGCATGCAAAAAGCGATGCAAATTAGCGATGAGAGACGGGCCAAACAAAAAGCCTTTAACTTAGAGCATGGCATTGAGCCTAAGAGTGTGCAAAGACATGTTGAAGAAGAATTGATCGATAGCCTGCCTGCCAAGCCCAAACGCTCCAAAGCCCTAGAAAAAATGCCTAAGAGTGAAAAGGATCGCCTGATTAAAACTTTAAGGGCGCAAATGCAACAACGCGCTAAGGTGTTGGACTTTGAAGAGGCGGCAAGACTACGCGATGAGATCGCACGGATTAGAGGGTTGTAGATTGATGAAAAACTTTTTCTTAGGGTTAGTGTTGGTATTAATGCCTTTCTTCACGGCGTGTATGTGCATTGGGATAATCGTAATATCGCTTGATTATAGTTGCGGGGCTTTGGCAAATATAGTCTTGATGGGCATAGTGGTGTTGTATGGGCTGTCTTTTTTACCCATTAGAGAGATTTATAAATACACGGGCTGGTCTTTTTGCTGTGTGGTGAGTGGGGTTTTTAATGCTGTGTCCGCGCTGTTGTTCCTCCTTATGATCAGCACTCCGGATTAAAAAAGTTGATGATGAAAACTAAAAAAGTGCTCTTGGGATTGGTGTTGGTATTAATGCCTCTCTTTACTGCGTGTATGTGTTTTGGGATGATCGCAACATTGCATGATTATGGTTGCCATACCCATGTTTTGGGATTTGTGAGCGTAGCGGTGTTGGGCGTGTTGTCTCTGTTGCCCATTAGAGAGATTTATCAATACACGGGCTGGCATTCTGGCTGCGTGCTGAGTGGGGGTCTTAATGGATCAGTGGCGCTGTTCTGCCATATGATCGCATCCTATGTGTATTGAAAAGGTGAGTGGTGAAAACTAAAGAAGCGTCTTTCTCAGGGCTAGTGTTGGTATTAATGCCCTTTTTCACTTTGTGTATGTGTTTTGGGGTGATAGAAACATTGCATGAGTGTGGTTGCCACGCGCATATTTTGGGGAGTGCGAGCGTAGCTGTGTTGGGCACGCTGTCTTTTTTACCCATTAGGGAGATTTATAAACACACGGGTCGGTCTTTTGACTGTGTGGTGAGTGGGATCGTTAATGGGCTAGTGGTGGTATTCTGTTATATGATAGCATCCCACACATATTAAAAGGTTGGTGATGAAAAATAGACAAGGATTTCTCGAGCTTTTGTGGCTAGCGTTAGTATTAATGCCTATTTTGACTTTTGGGGCGTGTTTGTTTGTCGGGGGGCAACTTGTCAAGGCTTGCCATTCTCACTTAGCCTTATTCAGCCAAGTGTTCTTAGGCGCGCTGTTTCTTTTGTTAGTTTTTGGGATTTACAAGCGCACGGGCTGGGCTTTTGGCTGTAAAATGAGCGGGATTTTCACCTTATTGGTGGTGCTGAGTGGGGTTTTTGTGGGGCTGGGGCGTTGGGATCGCCCTTGCTATGCAGAGCGGTGCGTGTGTGAGGGGATGTGTTATGAGAGCCCTTGTCCTACAGACCCTGTGAAGGATAAAGATAGTTGTATCGGAAAGTATTGTCCTGAGTGTTTGGGGCGCGCTACTACTGGGGCGCCCCTTAGGTAGGTTTCCCGACTAAAATGTTTTAGGAGCTATGAAAAAGACTAATAGGCATGCAGTCGTTTCGTTGTTAGGAGCATAAAATGAAAAAGACAACATTGTTTTGCTTGGAGTTGGTGCTCATGCCCTTTGTTACTTTTGCATCGTGCATTTTCTTTTATGCGCTGGT
>NZ_JAERIS010000061.1 GCF_017979425.1 Helicobacter salomonis
CCCTTGAGCTCAAACTCTGCAAAGTGTTCCCCAAAAGCAGGATTGGGTTCAATATGGGGGGTTTTAAGGGGGGGTTTGGTAGAGTTATCTAAGTCCATAGCAGTATCTAAGGAATCACCCGTATTTAACGGGCGTGAATCCGCCACATTGTGGTTACTGATGGACTCTTTAAACTCTTTGCTGTTCTCTAGATTTCCTCTCTCTTTGTATATGGTTTTTAGAGTCAGTTGGTTATTCTTCCTGCCTACTATTTCCACCACCACCACATACCCGTTAATTTGTTTGCCTGCTAAAAAGCGTTTACCCTTGGGCGTGTC